>JBIOHA010000166.1:0-6335 GCA_044448625.1 Chitinophagales bacterium
CTGCTTGCATTAATTGATATTGCAAAAGAAAATGAGATCGATAAAAATAAATTGTTTGTCCACGCATTTACCGATGGCAGGGATTGTGATCCTAAAAGCGGACTTGGTTTTTTAAAGGAACTGGATGCATATTTAAAAAGATCTATTGGGAGAATAGCTTCGGTATGCGGAAGATATTTTGCGATGGACCGCGATAAAAGATGGGAAAGAATAAAATTAGCTTACGACCTGATGGTAAAAGGCGAGGGCGAACGGTCAACCGATATATTTAAAAGTGTTGAAGCGAGTTATCATAAAAATATCACTGACGAATTTATTCAACCAATTGTTGCCGTTGATGAAAATAATGAGCCGCTCACAACAATTAAAGATGGCGACCTGGTGATATGCTTTAATTTCCGCACCGACCGTTGTCGCCAAATATCAATAGCACTTACACAACTCAATTTTCCCGAATTCGGAATGCATAAACTGGACGTGAATTATATCACTATGACAAGGTTTGATCATAGTTACGAAAAAGTGAAAGTAATTTTCGAAACAACGGACCTTACAAAAACACTGGGGGAAATAATTGAGCTGAATGGATTAAATCAAATAAGGATAGCCGAAACAGAAAAATATCCGCACGTCACATTTTTTTTCAGCGGTGGAAGAGAAAAAGAATTTATTGGTGAAAAGAGAATTATGATACCATCGCCAAAAGTTGCCACTTACGACCTCAAACCTGAAATGAGCGCTTTCCAGGTGAAAGATGCCATTGTGGAAGAATTAAAAAAACGTGAAGCGGATTTTATTTGCCTGAATTTTGCCAATGCCGATATGGTTGGCCATACCGGAATATTTTCTGCGGCAGTAAAAGCCTGCGAAGCTGTTGATACATGCGTGGGTGAAGTGGTGCATGCGGCACTTGAAAATAATTACGCGATATTATTAACTGCTGATCACGGCAATTCAGACCATGAGATCAATAAAGACGGAACACCAAATACACAACATTCCACTTTCCCTGTTCCGGTTTTTTATATCGATAAAAATCGACAATTTTCCTCCATTAAAAATGGTAAACTCGGTGATGTTGCACCCACTATATTAAAAATTATGGGGATTGAGATTCCGTTAGAGATGACAGGTGAGATATTGATCGATTGAGTGATTAAGCCTGCATCCATCCTGTTGCAATTCCACTGTTAATACTTTAATTTTACATAGTGCTGTCATTTAATTATTCTCCTAAAAAATAAATTTTTGTTATGAAAAAAATTACACTTATCACTTTCATTCTTATTTGTTTACTTTCTGAAAATATATTTGGTCAAACAAATACTTTCCCTAGTAGCGGAAGTGCCGGAATCGGAACACTGGCGCCTAACAGTTCATCACTGCTTGAAATGGTTTCCACTTCAAAAGGGATTTTGATCCCCAGGATGACAAAAGCGCAGCGAAATGCAATTGCTACTCCAGCTACCGGTTTATTAATATATCAAACTAATGCGGGACCAGGATTTTATTATTATTCCGGTACTGCTTGGACAGCAGTTAGTGGTAGTGGCAACGACTGGAAATTAACCGGAAATTCAGGAACTGATACATCAATCAATTTTATTGGAACAATCGATAATACACCATTGGTATTTGTAATAGATAATACGCGGTCGGGGTTTATTGATAACGGAACTTCAGGCACCGCATTTGGTTATCGAAGTTTATTTAAGAATGGTGGAAATAATAATGTTGCCTTTGGAAGAGAGACGATGTCGAATAACACCAGTGGATATAGAAATTCTGCGGTTGGGATGTACGCTCTATATAAAAATACTTCCGGCTGGGATAATACAGTTATCGGATATGAAGCGATGTATAATAATACCACTGGCAATTTCAATACAGCCATTGGACAAGGTGCATTATATTCAAATACGGACGGATTTGAAAATATTGCCATAGGTGATGATGCACTTCGATACAATACAACCGGTGCATTGAATGTCGCCATTGGAAATTCATCGATGCAGGAAAATTTAACCGGAATAAATAATTCGGGAATGGGTAATGGAACATTATTTTACAATACAACCGGTAACGATAATACTGCTTCCGGATTTGGAGCTCTGTATTATAATACGATCGGATACAGCAATGCTGCAGATGGTGTTGGTGCATTGAACCATAATACTACAGGCTATGAAAATACTGCTTCAGGCGGACTGGCTTTAAATACGAATACCAGCGGTGGGCAAAATACGGGAATTGGTTTTGGTTCGGGTTCATACAACGATGCAAATACATACTGTACATTTATTGGCTATGATGCCGATCAAACTGTTTCAACAGATTTTACCAATTCAACAGCATTGGGAAAGACAGCTCGTATTACAGCAAGCAATCAAGTGAGGATTGGCAATACATCCGTCACGAGTATTGGCGGCTACCAGAATTGGTCTAATATCTCAGATGGCAGGTATAAAAAAAATGTAAATGAAAATGTGAAAGGGCTTGAATTTATTTCAAAGCTCAGGCCGGTTACATATACCATGGATGTTTCAGGTTTGAACACTTTCTTTAAATATGATGAAAAAACCATCGACAATAACGCTGTCGCTGAAAAAGAAAAAATAATTTATTCCGGATTTATCGCCCAGGAAGTTGAAGCAGCTGCTAAACAGGTAAGTTATGACTTCAGTGGAATTGATTATCCTGAAAATGAAAACGACCTTTATGGATTGCGGTATGCCGAATTTGTAGTTCCTTTAGTAAAGGCAGTGCAGGAGCTTGATGCAGAGAATCAGGAATTACGAGAACAAAATTATCGGTTGCAGGAGCAGATCAATAAATTAAATGAATCGGTGTTTGGAAATTCCATTCAGCAAATAAATGATGATGAAAACTTTCTCGGGCAAAATATTCCAAACCCCTTTGACCATTCAACAACAATTAATTATTCAGTAAAACAAAATTCAAATAATGCCTCTCTCCAAATCAGCGAACTATCGACAGGGAAATTGGTAAAAACAGTTGCCCTGCAAATTGATGGAACTCAGGTGATTTTGGATAGCGATTATTTAGCTGCAGGTGTTTATTTATACACTCTTGTTGTTGATGGCGCGGCAGTTGAATCACATCAGATGGTGATCAGCAAATAATCATTCCGGAAGGCAGACGATGAATGAAAGATTAATTACATCATCTCTGAATAATATTTAAAGAACCAGGGTAATGTTTCTATACCTTTATAATAATTGAACAACCCATATTTCTCGTTGGGTGAATGAATATTATCGCTGTTCAATCCAAAACCCATCATGATGCTTTTTGATCCCAAAACTTTTTCAAATAAAGCAACTATTGGAATTGAACCGCCTTCTCTTGTCGGTATCGGTTTTTTACCGAATGTTTTTTCCATCGCTTTTGCACTTGCCTGCAATGCTGGAAAATCCAATGGCACAACAACGGGTTCGCCTCCGTGATGATGTGTAACTTTCACTTTTACATAAGGTGGTGCGATTGCAATAAAATGTTTTTCAAACAGCTCAGCAATTTTATTCGATTCCTGATCAGGAACAAGGCGCATGGAAATTTTAGCAAATGCCTTTGATGGTAACACCGTTTTACTTCCTTCACCGGTATATCCTCCCCAAATTCCATTTACATCCAGGGTAGGGCGAATGGAAGTTCTTTCAAGTGAGCTATATCCTTTTTCACCTTTTACCTCATTAACTCCAAGGTCCTTTTTATAGTCATCAAGGTTGAAAGGAATTTTTGCCATCTCCTTTCTTTCTGATTCCGAAACCTCCTGCACATCATCATAAAAACCTTTTATTGTAACATGACCATCCTTATCAATTAACGAAGAGATCATATCGCATAAAGTATTTATCGGATTTGCAACAGCGCCACCATATACACCGGAATGAAGATCGCGATTTGGGCCAACCACTTCCACTTCCATATAAGTTAATCCACGCAACCCAACTGTAATGCTCGGAACATCATTCGCAATTATGGAAGTATCAGAAATTAATATCACATCGCATTTTAATTTTTCTTTATTTTCGGAAATAAAGGAGCCGAGATTTGCAGAGCCAACTTCCTCTTCCCCCTCAATTATAAATTTAATATTGCAGGGCAAGGCATTCTTTTGCAGCATGGCTTCGAATGCTTTTATATGCATATATACTTGGCCTTTGTCATCGCATGCACCTCTTGCATAAATATTTCCATCTTTTATTACCGGCTCAAATGGTGGTGATGTCCAGAGGTCAACCGGATCGGCGGGTTGAACATCATAATGACCATAGCAAAGCACCGTGGGTTTTGAGGGATCGATAATTTTATTTGCCAGCACGATCGGGTGTCCTGCAGTAGGACAAACTTCAACATTTTCAGCACCTGCTTTTCGAAGGCTTTCAGCAACAGCTTCAGCACATCTTGCCACATCTGCTTTATGTTTCGGATCGGCGCTAACGCTGGGGATACGCAAAAGGTCGAGCAATTCATTCAGCAGCCTGTCTTTATTTGTTTCAATATAATCTTTAATAAACTCCATAAATTTTTTATTTTAAATTTTAAGATAAGGGAAAGACAAATTTATATAAGCCTACCTGACATTCCACTTATAATAGGAAACATTTTTATCCGAGAACAGGTATTCCATATTATATCGCTCAATAATATCAGGACCGGTTTCAATCACTTCACTTGCCGGAAATCGGTCGCTATGATGTACTACTTTGCTGTTGTAGATCACCAATACAGGTTTTCCGTTCATCTTGTCTAATAATGCCTGATCAGGGCTTTTGTTCAAAAAGATACTAAAGCTATGTTGTGCGAATAATGGCGGGGTGCGGCTGAGTTTTGACGAAATTAACGGTAGCCCGGTTTTTAACTGCAATTGAAAACTATACCTGCCCCAGGAATTATATTCATCAATGGTGTAGTCATAATTTTCAGATCCTACATGGTAGAACGGAATTGGAAGGATTGCCTGGAATTCATCGGCTTTAACTTCAGGAATTTCGCTTAGTGCGGCTTCATTAAAGAAATTGGGATCAACTGCAGTTCTCACTGCTTTCACGTTATCACCAATCTCTACCAATAATATGCATGAAAATGTAATATAAACCGCCTGCTTAATATTTTCCCTTCTGATAAAATTGATACCCTTTGCTGCAATAATTAAAAACATAAATTGAAAGGAATAATAAAACCAAATATTGATTCTTCCGGTAAACCTGAAATGCTCGGTAGGTGGATAAATCCGTTTGATATAGTGGAGTGGATTAAAAATATTCTCCACTTTAAAAAGGTTAAAAACCAAAACCGAATCACCACATGATGAGAAATATGATATTAGTCCTGAAACCAAAAACAATATCAATATTTTTTGATCGGATTTTGAGAAATTAAAATTTCGATGTTTTTTAAATCGCAAATAAATAATATAAATAAGCAAGATCGAAACTCCATACAAGAAAAAATTACCCAAAAAGCAGGTTGATTCCAGATTATGTTCCATCTTTCCGCCAAAAAAGCTCAGCGTGTTTACTTCGATATCCGATTTAAATAAGGTGTAATAATTAGTTTCCCATTCTGCAAGGTTTCGTCCTTCCGGAACATCAAGACGAAGTTCGCTATAAGCATCAGTTGTTCTTATAATAAGTAAAACACAAAAAATACAGAAGAAAATGGAAAATAAACCGGAAAGGGCCCCCGTAGTTTTATACTTTATTTGTTTCAAATAAACTAAACTATAAAAAGTAAAAAAGGCTGCGAGGGGAATTGCCAGCAACACAATATAATATAAATGGATAAACGACGCTGCGATAATGAGAACAAGGAGCCAGATATAATTTTTTATAAACTTTCGCCTGTTCTTTTCATTAACGGCCTCAGTGATCTGAATGGCAAATAGTATAGCCAGAAAAAAAAATATTGAAAATGATAGGTTATATGTGCCACCAAAAATTCGAAGAAATTGTGGTGAAATCCAACTTAACAAAAGGCAACCGGCAACAAGTATCCAGCCATTATCAGTAAATTTTCTGAGTATTTTCCAAATAACAACCGGGGCGATCAACACATTTAAAAAAACAATGCAATGTATGATGAAAATCGCCTGATCGCTGATGTCAACAACATATAAAGAAAACAGCCGCATCAGGAATGCGATAAGCGGAGAATTATCAGTAAAATAAATATAATCGCCAAAAGGGTATTGCATGGCGGTATAATGCAACATTCCATCGTAAGCGGGCTGACTGATATAGGAAACGAGGGTGAAATAATTTTTTAGCCCATCACCTTCATTGTAATACATATATGCATATGGGTGGAAC
>JBIOHA010000167.1:0-6270 GCA_044448625.1 Chitinophagales bacterium
AATGAATCCTGCCGTACTTTAACCGGGGGGAGGGAATAATAATAGCCAAAGACCCTTTTATCTCAATTGTTAGAAATAAAATCTCTTAGCGAACATTCACAAATTATTTTGGTTGGCACAATCCACAGACAGACGATTTATAAACATCCTGGTTTGTTTTACCTTCGGCACATGCAAATTCACCTGGTGGCAATTGGCGGAGCAGTGATGCATAACCTGGCTATAGCATTAAAAAACAATAACCATGTTGTAACCGGTTCGGATGATGAAGTTTTTGAACCCTCGCTTTCAAGGCTAAAAAAGCATGGTTTGTTGCCGGCGTCCAACGGCTGGTTTCCTGAAAAGATACACAGGGGAATTGAGGCTGTTATTCTGGGAATGCATGCCCGAGCCGACAATCCGGAATTACTGAGGGCAAACGAATTGATGATTCCGGTTTTCAGCTTTCCCGAATATATTTATGAGCATTCAAAAAACAAGATCAGGGTGGCAATTTGCGGCAGTCATGGAAAAACAACAATTACTTCCATGATCATGCACGTGCTCAGCAAAAATTCGAAGCAGTTTGATTACCTCGTGGGTGCGCAGTTAGAAGGATTTGAAACAATGGTGCAGTTAAGTGAAGCACCGTTGATGATAATTGAAGGTGATGAATATTTCGCCTCACCGCTTGACAAGCGACCAAAATTTTTGCATTATCATGCGCAAATAACATTGATCAGCGGTATCGCCTGGGACCATTTCAATGTTTTCCCAACTTTTGAAAGTTATACTGCTCAATTTAAAATGCTGATCGAGCGTTTGTCGTCCGACCATTTACTTATCGTTAACCGGGAAGATGAAAATATTGATGCAGTTTTAAATGATGCCCGGTTTTTTGTAGAAATAAAAAATTATGGAACACCCGATTACTTTTTAAAAGATGACAGGCCCCATATCGCTCACAAGGGTCATGACCATACATTTGAAATTTTCGGAAAACACAATATGCAAAATATGGAAGGTGCACGAATGGTTTGCACGGCCCTGGGCATAGATGATGATGATTTTTATTTTGCCATGCAATCATTTAAGGGAGCAGCAAAACGCCTTGAGGTTATTTCACGCAACGACGGCCATATTATTTTCCGCGATTTTGCACATGCGCCGTCGAAAGTGCGTGCCACCGTTCAGGCAGTGAAAGAACAATATCCCGATAAAAAATTAATTGCCTGCCTCGAATTACATACATTCAGCAGTTTAAATAAAAATTTTATTGGTCAATACAACGGCACAATGAAAAATGCAGATATCCGTTTAGTATATTTTAATCCGCATACATTGGAAATAAAAAAATTACCCGGACTTACAACAGAAGAAGTAAAATCCTTTTTTAATGATGATGATCTCATCGTAATAAATAATTCGGCAGAACTGATCGCCATGCTCAAAAAGCTAAATATTGTTAATTCCAATCTTTTATTAATGAGTTCCGGCAACTTCGATAACCTTGATTTTAGCATTTTAACATAATTTTGCCCGCATATATGTTAAAACTTGACAAACCTCTGGCTTTTATTGATCTTGAAACTACAGGTATAAACCTCAGCACCGATCGTATCATTGAGATTTCTATTTTAAAAATTATGCCGGATGGTGCACAACAAACAAAAACAATGCGGCTGAACCCGGGCATGCATATTCCGGAGGAATCGTCGGCCATACATGGTATTTTTGACGCTGACGTGAAGGATGCCCCGAAATTTAAAGATGTAGCGATTGAATTGCGTGATTTTTTAAATAACTGCGACATAGCCGGCTATAATTCCAACAAATTTGATGTGCCCATGCTTACCGAAGAATTTTTGAGAGCGGAAACAGGCTTCGATGAAAACAGGCGTTATATTGATGTGATGCGAATTTTCACGCTTATGGAAAAACGTACGCTCGAAGCGGCATATAAATTTTTCTGTGATAAAGAATTAGTGGATGCGCACAGTGCCGAGGCAGATGTTAAAGCAACATATGAAGTTTTACTCGGACAGCTCGAGATGTATAAAGATCAATTCAAACACGATGTTCAGTCGTTGCATGAATTTACAAAGGATGGAGATTTTGTTGACTTTGGCAGAAGAATGATCATAAAAGACGGAAAAGAATATTTCAACTTCGGAAAATATAACGGACAAACATGTTTTGATGTGTATAAAAAAGAACCTCAGTATTTCGACTGGATCTATAAAAATGATTTCCCCCTGCATACGAAGTTGAAATTAAAAATGATCGAATTTAAAATCAGAAATCCGAAAACAATTTAGCAGTTGCCATCTTCACTTGTTGTCATACCAACTTTTAATGAACAGGCAAATATTGCCGGAATGATCCATGCAGTTTTGGCGCTGCCTGAACAATTCAACCTTTTAATTGTTGACGATAATTCTCCCGACAATACAGCAGGTACCATAGAGCAATTAATGCCACAATATTCATCGAGATTGTTCCTGCAAAAACGCAGCGGAAAACTTGGCTTAGGCACAGCATATATTTCCGGATTTAAATGGGCACTCGAAAAAAATTACGATTATATCATTGAAATGGATGCCGATTTCTCTCATAAACCTTCCGATCTTCCCGAATTATTAAAAACCTGCATGAACGGTGCCGATGTTGTGATTGGATCGAGATATGTGAAGAAAGGGAGAATTGAAAACTGGCCCCTCAACAGGATATTGTTATCGAAGGGTGCTTCATTATATGTGCGCATGATAACGGGCATGCCTGTAAAAGATACCACCGCCGGATTTGTATGTTATAAAAAGGAAGTGCTGCAAAAGATCGACCTCGATAAAATAAAATTTATCGGTTACGCATTCCAGATCGAATTAAAGTTTGCCGCATGGAAATGTGGGTTTAAGATCTGTGAGATCCCTATCACATTCAAAGACCGTGAAAAAGGTCAGTCAAAAATGAGCAAGGGTATTTTCAGGGAAGCGGTATATGGTGTTATTAAAATGAAATGGAAAAGTTTTGCCAATTCATATGCTAAAGTATAATAAATGGCCACACAAAAAAATAAACCATCTGTTTCCGCTCCTAAAAAAAATAAACTTCAGCGCAAAACCGGATTGCCTCCCGGCACTTTAATATATACCGGTAAAAAGAATAAGATCGCACCATCCATTAGCGTCATCACCTATAACGAAAATTCCTATACTGAAAAAAATTATACAAAAGGTGAAAACTATTTAATTGAACCTGAACGCCATTCCATTACATGGATGAATGTAAATGGATTGCACGATGTAGAGATCATTAAACGCATCAGTGAATTTTATAAAGTGCATTCACTTATACAGGAAGATATTTTAAATGTTTACCAGATCCCCAAAGTGGAAGAGGATACAGATAACGACCTGCTATATATTACACTCAATGAATTTTATTTCGGCGACGAAGAACAATTGGAGCGTGATCAAATAAGTGTGGTGGCAGGGAAGAATTTCGTTATTACTTTCCAGGAAGATGAAGGCGATTATTTTGAGATCATCCGCGAAAGAATAAGAGCGGGAAAAGGAAGGGTGAGAAAACTGGGAACCGATTATCTCACTTATGTTTTGATAGATGCGATCGTTGACAGTTATTATATCATTCTTGATAAATATTCAAACGATGTTGAAACAATTGAAAACGATATCTTCAAACAAAAGAATAAAAATCACCTCACCAATATTCACCTTGTAAATAAATCACTTATCCATTTACGCCGGTCTATTGCTCCACTGAAAGAAGTATTATTCAGATTGTTAAAAGAGGACGTCATCATAATGGGGCAGGACTCGAAAATATTTCTTCGCGACCTGCAGGACCATGTCAACCAGGTAGTGTTGCAAATTGATGTCGACAGGGAATATCTGGCCGACCTGGTTCAAACAAATATGGCAAATATCAATAGCCATATGAATGAGATCATAAAATTGCTCACCATGGTTTCAGGCATTTTTATTCCGCTTACTTTTATTGTGGGTGTATATGGCATGAACTTTAAACAATTCCCCGAACTGAACTGGGAATACGGATATCCTTTAATATGGGCAGTAATGTTAGCAATCACTATCCTTCAATTGTTCATCTTCAAACGCAAAAAATGGTTTTAAATAATTAACTTTAGGTTCAAACCAGCAACCATGCTAAAATTTATCCTCGTCGCTTCGATATTTATTGCTTCTATATGCAGTATGCATGCACAAACCACGCATGCCGTAAAATCATCAGCTGTATTTTTCGGTCTCGATTTCCAGCTTGGTATTCCAATACATGATTTCAAAAACTACAATGATGATGTAGCTGTTGGAGGAGGTTTTAATCTCTTTTTTCAGCCTTCGGTAAAAATTCCTTTTCTGATCGGTTTTGACCTCGGATTTATGAACAACGGGTATAAAAGCCAGGATGAAACGCTTACCGCTGATATTGTTGCCGGAGGAACCGTGATTGAAACATTGTATATCCCACTGCGCATCGAAACTTCAAATAGTATCACAACAGGACATCTCGATCTGCGTGTTCAATCGCCCACAAAATTTTTCAAACCTTATATCGATGGTTTAATTGGGTTCAATCATTTTTCAACGAGCACCTCTATTTATGATGAATCGGAAGAGTATTATTTGAGCGAAGCAGATAATCCGTTAATTACTACCAGCAAACAAAATTCCGACTGGACATTCAGTTACGGAGGAGCTGCAGGATTGATGGTAGAAATGAGCGAATCGTTTTTGATCGACCTTCGCATAGCATATACAATGGGTGGTGAAGCTTCCTATTATGTTGAAGATGATATTGACGAATGGGATGTTGTAATTACTACTGTTCCTTCCGATCCTGATGATATCAGCGACGACGATATTGCTATAGCCGCTATTCCCAAGTATTCAAAAACGGATATGATAATCGGCACCGTTGGCGTTGCATTTAAATTCTGATCTCATTTTAATAAAAAGGAGAAACATTTTGCGGGATATTAATTTTCATTCAACACATATCTCTATATCCATACAATAACATCATCCGCATTCGTTTTCATTTCTTCTGATGATCGATCATTCACATCCCGCGGCAAAAAGGTTATTGATCGTAACCTCCATAATCATTATTGCCTGCATAATTTCCGGCTATGTTATTTTAAAAATGCTACATGTTTCAATTCCGTTTTCGCATTATTCATTTGAACCGGGAACAGCTATTGATTCAATAAATGGAACCAATGTGTATTTTAATGGTGAGACCGGTGAAATTTGGGGAAGGAATGTTACGTCAAACGGATATAACATCGGTTTAAAATGGCAATGTGTTGAATTTGTAAAAAGATATTATTACGAACATTTTGATCATGTGATGCCTGATTCATACGGAAATGCAAAAGATATTTTTGATAGAACATTGCCCGACGCCTCATATAATACGCAACGGGCATTGGTTCAATATCAAAATCCCAGTTTAAAGCAACCTGCTGTTGATGATATTATTGTTTTTGACGGCCATCTCACAAATAAATACGGCCATATCGCAATTATTTCAAAGATCTATAAAGATAAAATTGAAATTATTCAACAAAATCCCGGGCCTGATGCACCATCAAGAGAAGAAATTGATCTCGCATTTATCGACGGCCGATGGAAGGTGATGAATAAAAGGGTTTTGGGTTGGATGAGGATTGAATAGGCAATGGTGAGTGGTGAGTGGTGAGTGGTGAGCGGTGAGTGAGACTTGGCGGAATGACCATGTCACTCGTAATTCGTGTTTCGCCACTCGTAATTTTTTATGGGCAGTGGTGAGTGGTGAGTGAGACTTCCGGGATGAACATACTTGTAATTCGTAATTCGCATTCGTTACTCGTAACTTTTTATAATGAGTGGTGAGCAATTTTATTTTTCGTGGAATCAACCTCATTACTGATTCCTCCCGTCCGAACAGCGTTCAGCCCAGTGGGCCTTACTCATTTCACGGTCGTTCTTCGAAGTCACCGGCGACGACGCCGGCGCTATGTGCGCTATCTGATACTTGCTGCCTGATACTTTAATTAATTCATCAAAACTTTGTATCTTAGACTACTAAAATATCTTCTTATGGAATCTTCAAGTTTAATTCTTATTGGAACAATCGGGATATATATTGTTCTGTATTTTTTCCTGTTCCGTAAAAATGGTTTTAAAAACTTATACGTTAATTTATTTTTATTGGTTGCCACAAGTATATTCCTGGGTTATAATATCTCATCAATTTCTGATGCAACAC
>JBIOHA010000168.1:0-6260 GCA_044448625.1 Chitinophagales bacterium
AAACAATATTTTCAATGATCTCAGGGATCTTTGTGAATATCACTTTATCGCCATTAAACAATGGAACATTGATCTTCATTTTAATCAGGCTGTCGAGATTAATGTCAAGCACCTTGTTTTCATTGTTAGTGTACCTGTAAATAGAAACGTTGCGGGTATATGCGGTAGATTTTAATCCTCCTGAATAATAAATTGCTTCGTTCAAATTTTCACCGGGAATCAATTCATATTTAAATGGCCGATAAACTTCGCCTTGAATTTCAACAACACGGCCAATGCCATTAACGATAATATAGTCGTTCGCTTCGAGATAGGTATCGTCGGTTGAGCCGGGGTTCATTAAAAATTGATAAACATCCAGTGTGCGAATGATCTTACCATTTCTTTTCACCTGGATATTTCTCACTGATCCGATGTCGGTTACCCCGCCGGCAGCAACAAGTGCATTAAAGGCGGTATTCAGCGACGAAATATTATAGGAACCCGGGCTCACTACTTCACCAATAATATTTACCTTGATACTTTTCGAATAGGTAAGTGTAACGTCAAATTTAGAGTTTGATAAGTCGAAAGCAGAGGCAAACCGTTGGCGGAGCAGTTGTTTTGCTGCACTAAAGGTTAGTCCCTTGAGGTATATGCGACCAACTTCTAGGGTGGTTACATAACCATCTTCATTTACTGTAAAACTCTGATTGTAATATGCAAACCCCCAAATAGCCACTGTTATCTGGTCGCCTTCACCTAAAATATAATTGTCGTTCACTTTGGCATTGGTCACCTTATCAAACAGGTCAACACTTCCATTGCGAAACAGGTCCTGTCCCCAAATTGCCGGTGGCACGCCTGGAGTTTCATCAGCCGCTTCCATAATTTCAGCAACCACCGGAGGTGGAGCAGCCGGGGAAATTGTTTGATCAGTTGCTTGTTGAACTGCGTTTTGCTGCGCATCCAAAACCTGGTCTGATGTTCCGGTTGTAGTTGTTTGTCCTGTAGTTGACAGGATGGCATCGATAGAGCTTTGGTCAAGGCCAAGCGACTCAAGCGTGCCAGAAGAAACCGGGGGGATTGTTTGGGTTTGTGCGGTAACTGTTAGAAGAGAGCTCAAAACAAAAACTATCAAGCCCTGAGAAGAAAAATTCTTCATACTTTTTTTAAAATTTCGTGCAAAGATATGTGTAATACACCAATGAACCAGTACCCGGCTGAAAACAAATTTAACTTTCATGAAATTGAATTGAGTTTCTAAAAACAACCACCGAAAGACGACAAATTAGGCTTCGTAAGTTGCGTCGCTGCAGTTTTATTTATCAGCTAATTGATAGTCCGGGTATATCGGATCCATCGGTATTGACAAAGAATAATTTACCGGAGGCATCTTCTGCCATCAATATCATACCGTTGCTTTCCACGCCACGCATTTTGCGGGGAGCCAGGTTTGTTACAACGATCACTTTTTTCCCTCTCAGTTCTTCAGGTTGAAAATGCAGCGCAATACCTGAAACGATGGTTCGCTTTTCAAAGCCAAGGTCAACTTCGATCTTTAATAATTTATCGGCTCCTTCAATTTTCTCAGCCTGGACAATAGCACCTGATCTGAGGTCAAGCTTTGCAAAATCATCGTACTGGATAATTGATTTTGGCTGGTTTTCAATTGTTGATGCCAACGGTTTTTTTTCAGAAGGGTTTTCCTTTTCCATTCTTAATTTCCGGATTTGCTCGAGTTCATTTAATTTTTTGGTAATAACATCATCTTCAATTTTCTCAAATAAATACCCCGGGTCGTCAATGCCGTTTCCAGTTATCAACTTTTCACTAAATAAGTTAAATCCCGGGTCGGTATTCAGCTTTAAAGAGGAAAATATTTTGGCTGAAGTAAATGGTAAAAACGGCTCTGCTAATATTCCGATATCCACCAGGCTTTCCAGGCATACACGTAAAATACCGGCAGTTTTTTCCTTATCTGATTTAACCAATTTCCATGGCTCGAAATCGGTAAGCAATTTATTTCCCAAACGAACAACATCCATCAATGCAATTAATCCATCTCTGAAGCGGTAATTTTCAATAGATGGAATATACGCCTCTTCCACAATTTTCCGGATATTGTTTTTATAATCAATATAATATTGATCATTTATAAATCGGCTATCATCCGCTGGCACCTTTCCATCGAAATTTTTATTCGTTAAAACAATTACCCTGTTTACGAAATTTCCTAAAATGGCAAGCAACTCATTATTGTTTCTGGCCTGAAAATCTTTCCAGGTAAATTCACTGTCTTTTGTTTCTGGCATATTTGCACAAAGTACATAGCGCAGCACATCTTCCTTGCCCGGAAACTCTTCAAGAATATTTATGTAGTTCAACGTTCCAGTTCCTTGAGGTCGACATTTTATCGCCTTCCATATTCATAAATTCATTTGCCGGAACATTTACCGGTAAAATAAAATCGCCATGACTTTTTAATATGCAGGGAAAAATGAGGCAGTGAAAAACGATATTATCTTTTCCGATAAAATGCAACAATTTGGTGTTGGCATCTTTCCAGTAAGGCTCCCAATTTTTTTTGTTGTTGATGGCCCATTGCTTAGTTGCGCTTATATATCCAATTGGTGCATCCATCCAAACATACAGCACCTTTCCTTCGGCTTCAGGAAGCGGTACTTTTACGCCCCAGTCGAGATCTCTTGTAATTGCCCGGGGATGCAATCCTTCCTTTAACCAACTGCTACATTGCCCGACAACATTTTTTTCCACTCTTCTGTTCTCCCTTCACCATCAATTATCCATTTGGTTAGCCAATCCTGAAAATGATTTAAAGGCAAATACCAGTGCTTCGTCATTTTTTTTACCGGCGGTTTATTGCTTAATGATGAAACAGGATTAATCAAATCGAGCGGAGAAAGTGAACTTCCGCATCGCTCACACTGATCGCCGTACGCATTTGGGTTTCCACAAACCGGGCAAGTGCCTACAATGTACCGGTCAGCTAAAAACTGGTGAAATTCCTCATCATAATATTGCTCGCTTTCCTTTTCTTCAAAAACATTTTTTTCATAGAGTTTTAAAAAAAATTCCTGCGATGTATCGTGGTGGATCTTGGAAGAAGTGCGATGATAGATATCAAAACTTATAGCAAGCCCCTGAAATGCATTTTTTATTATTTCATGATATTTGCCGATAATTTTTTCCGGTGTTGTATTTTCTTTTTTCGCCTGGATGGTAATTGCAGCACCATGCTCATCGCTTCCACAAATAAAAACAACATCGCGACCTCTTTTTCTGAGATAGCGAACATAAATATCCGCCGGTAAATATGCCCCTGCGATATGGCCAATATGCAACGGTCCATTCGCATAAGGCAGCGCTGATGTTATTAAATATCTTTCAGGGTTTTGCAAGATTTTATCAATTTTAAGTCCCGCTTAACACGGTAGGCGCAAAAATAAAACTATTATGCTCAACAGTATGCTATTAAAGAAAGGAGAAACGCTTGGAATTTTATCGACAGCCCGCTGGCAGGAGGAGGAGGAATTGAAATTATCCAACGATTTTTTCCGTGAGTGGGGGTTGAAAACGGTTTATGGAAAAACCATAAAGGCAAGGCACGATCAATTCGCTGGTGATGATGATCTCAGGACGAGCGACCTGCAACAATTCCTTGACGATCCATCAATAAGCGCAATTATTTGTTCGAGGGGCGGTTACGGCACGATCAGGATAATCGACAAAATTGATTTTACTGCATTTGTTCAGAGACCAAAATTTATTTGTGGGTTCAGCGATATCACTGTTTTGCATACGCATATCAGCGACAAGCTTGGAATTAGCACTATTCACTCAACTATGCCGATATGTTTTTCCAGCAACAGCACTGAATCTATTCAAACATTGAAAAATGTATTGTTCGGGTTGCCAAATCCATATGAGATACCCGCCCATCCATTAAATAAAACAGGCGAGGCAGAAGGAATATTGGCAGGTGGAAATTTGTCGATACTTTATTCTTTGCTGGGAACGAGGTTTGGTTTTTCAACCTCAGGAAAAATATTATTTCTGGAAGATGTAGATGAATATCTCTATCATATCGACAGGATGATGATGAGTTTAAAACTTGCAGGGAAGCTCGAAAATATTAAAGGACTGATAGTTGGCGGCATGACTGAAATGAAAGACAATTTGGTGAAGTTTGGAAAATCCGCACAGGAAATAATTTCAGAGCATGTAACAAATTTGAATATACCGGTTTGCTTTGGATTTCCTGCGGGGCACCAGGATGATAACCGTGCTCTTTACATGGGCAGCAAAACAAAAATGCGTGTTGGTAGTGATGGTGTAAAAATTTTGCAGGAGTAAAATTTTACCCCTGCAAAATAAATATTGAAAGTTAATTGACCTTGGAAGTAAAAGGATATTTATTGCCACCGTAAGATTTAAGATCGCAGGTGATGCGCCCGACTTTTAATTCTGATTCTATCCTTACGGGAATTCTGTTTTCATCATCAGTTAACCAAAGTGTCATTCCTTCACCTTCTTTAAATATTTCTCCTTTCTGCAACAATGGTTTTATTTTAATACAGTTAAAAGTACCCAGTTTGGTTTCATACTTTTCTTTTCCATCGTAACGCACATACATATCATATTCTTTGTCGTCGATAGCCATTTTAACCGGGATCTTATCACCTGCTTTTGCATTAGTAAGATCAAGCGTACGCAACCAGTAAAATGTAGACAAAAGATCAACGCCACATGGATCAACATCAGTAATTGTTTTTGTGCTTTTCTTTCCTTTGCGGTTATCGTGGTAAGAATAAATAATATTATTCACCCTGTCCCAGTCATATGAACGATAAAAAGTATATCCACCTTCATATACATCGCGGCTGAATTTATATGATTGTAATGTTTCTTTGTTCATCCAGGTATCGGCTTTGTCACGCACTTTGAATAACCAGTCGAAAGATTTATAGCTGGTAGCTTCACCCGATGCATGAAGCACGGCAACATCTTTTAATGTTTCTTCTGTGAGTTTGAAATATATTTCGCCGCCACTCAACCAAACAGCTCCCCAGTTGTAGTACACTTTATATGTAAGCGATTCACCTGACTGAAATGCCATATGCGGAATTTCACATGTTTCGCTTACAGGGAATATTCTTGAAGGAGTATTATTTTCAAAATTCCCCGGCATTAACGTACTCATTGAAATCGTTGCGATAGCTAATGGTTTTATCATGACTGTCTATTTTTAAAAAAATTATATCTTATAATAAAAATATATCCCAAAAATGCCGGTAATATCAGGTTAAGAATCCAGATACTTGTTGTAGCAGCTAAAGAAACTACGTCGCTTACGCCGTATTTGGACAAAATTAATGTTGCTATAGTTCCTCTTGTTATAAGTTCTACTATCGCAAAACTTGGTACTACCGTTTGAGCTAAGTAAATAACGCCAATCGCTGCAATCCCGCTCACAATAGTTATTTCAGCTCCATATAACCTCAGAAAAATCAAATACTGTGCCGTGTAAACTGTGTACCTCAGCACCGACAAGGCCAGCAGCCTTGAATAGTCTCCCGAATGATAACGGTTGAGCACTTCAGTATAGGAATAGACTCTTCTCAGGAATTTATTCCTTTTAAAAAGTTGAACAACAACATCCAGATTATAATAGGCCAGCAGCAATAAAGTGACGGCGAGGGTTCCGATCAATATCATTGAAAAAAAAACAAAAGGAGTGATATGTTCGATCTGGTAAATAAAAATGGTCATACTCACCATGCCCGTTATGATGGTTGCAAGGTTCTGACTAAAACTTCCGATGAGCGAAACAATAACAGCCCTAATCCTGAATTTCCTCGGCACATATAAAATCCTTCCTCCAAATTCACCGATCCGGTTAGGTGTAAACAATCCAAGTGTAACACCCGTCCAAACTGCTTTAAACGTTCTTATCAATCGAATCGGGTTAATTTTTTGAATCAACAATTTCCATTTCAGCGCTTCTATACCCCAATTCAATAACATGAGTGTAAATGAAACAATCAATGTTATGCTCAACTGCGTACCCGAAATGTTTTTTAACATATCAGGTATTTGTTTTACATCGTTGTTTTGGTATAGTTGTTTATAAAGTGCGAAAATCAATAGTAGAAAAACTGCTACTTTTATAGCTACAGACCAGTATATTGATTTTGTGCTTTTGGTTTTCAAAAGAAAAAATGATGTTGGAAATAAATAATCCTCAAATAATTATGGGT
>JBIOHA010000169.1:0-6221 GCA_044448625.1 Chitinophagales bacterium
ATAAATAATATCATCACGGGTAACTTTCTTAAGGTTGTCTACATAATTGGTATAATAATCAATTGTTGCAGAAGCCCACCAGTAAGTAACGGTATGAACAAAATTGCTGGTGCTCTCTTTACCATAAGCATCCTGAATTGCCAAAAGATTTTTTGCAGTTTCCAATTGTTCATCGGTAAAATAATCCGGACTTGTCCACTGCTCTATATTATCGTTCAGTGTTTTATACGCTTCATTTACCTTCATCGGGTTAGGCACCAAAAATATATTTATCGGGCCGGTATACTTACATGTTTGATAGCTGACATTTACCTGATAAGCCAATCCGCTTTCAACAAGATCTTTTTGAAGTTTGCTTGATGCCTGTCCTAAAATAAATGAAAAAACATCTGCCGCATAAGTTGATTTAAGATCTCTTCTTGTATCTGGTCCGTGGTAAGCGATCAGAAAAATTGGGATCTGCGCATTTTCATTTACGGTTATATAATTAGAAATTTTCTTCAGTGGTTGAACTTCCGGAACCGGCCATTTCACAAATGGATCAAAATCGCATGGTTTCCAATCGCCGAAGTATTTTTCAATTTGCGGAAATATTTTATCATGCTCTACATCACCAGCAACAACAAGCATGGCATTATTCGGATAATAATATTTTTCCTGGATCGTACGCATTTTTTCGGGGGTGCAACTTAAAATAACATCATGCAAACCAATTGGATTTTTTCTATAATAATTTTCTTTCCAGAGATGTCTGTTCATATCATCCAGTAAAAAGAAAACAGGATTGGATTCATTGCGCTGAAATTCTCCATCAACAACAGGATTTTCTTTTTTCATTTCCTCTTCTAGAAATAAAGGATACCTGATTGCGGAATTCATGAATGTCAAACCTTCGTCAATTTTTGAATTGCTGAGGGTAATGAAATAATTCACCCGCTCGTCGCCTGTAGTTCCGTTGAAAACAATACCGAGTTCCTGGATACGTTTAAGGAATGCTTCCTGGCTGGGAAGGTCGCGGTTGGCCTTAAAGAACATATGCTCATACATATGCGATAAGCCGTTAAAGGCGCTGTCTTCGGTATATGATCCGTTTTTAACCACGATCTCAATTGTTGCAAGCGGAACCGTCTTGTCTTCGATCACAAGCATTTGCAATCCGTTTGGCAGGGTTTTCATAAAAAAATTGGAGGGTAGGGGGCCCTGTGCTTTTGTAAATGATATTACCAGCACAAGGGCGGTAATGAGCGATGATATTTTTTTCATAATGTTTATTTAAATAACCGGAGGTAAAATTAATTGATTAGGATTTACCGAATCTTACCGGGGCGTTAAACTATGTTAAATGGGCTTTCAGAACCTGATGACAAAATGCTGTTTCTCATGGAAGTCTTTCCTGAAAAATACGATCCCCTTAAAAAAGAGATCAATGCTCAGCGTTACTTCATCGTAGCTTTTAATAATATTCCATGCTTCCTCCATTTCATCACTCCAATGGATATCATCAAATACCAGAATGGAATTTTCATTTGTAAATTGAATGATCCTGGAATAATAATCAAGTGTTGGATCCTTCCGGTGATTGCCATCAATAAAAGCAAGGTCAATATTTTTTAACAACTGAAATGCAAGAGGCAGGGTTTGAGAAAATTCGCCGGTAAGCAATTTGATATTTTCTGCTCTCATTGTCGTAAAATTGCGCTCAGCAATAGCGGCAATTTCTTTGCTTCCTTCCAATGTAACTATTTCTGCATGTTCAACAGCTTTCGCGAGATAGAGTGTGCTGATCCCGAGAGAAGTGCCTAATTCAAGAATTTTATTACATTGATAATGATCTGCCATTCTGAATAAAAACTGACCGGATTTCGGAGTAATGAGCGTATTTTTTGCGATGTCGCAAACCCTTCTTTCTATTGTTTTATTTTTTTTTGAACCGGCGCCAAAATCTTCCACTCTTATTTTTCCATTATCTGCCAGCAGGTTCTTGCGGAGGATCTCAATATGGGAAAATGCATAATACTGCCGTTCGCTGTTTAACACAGAATCTATAAACTCAAATAAAAATGGCGAGTGAACATCATACTTTGTGCTGGAGAAGATCAGGTAATTAAAATATTTCCACAGCAATTTCATCCTGCTCATGGGGCTAAGATAGTATTTGTAAAATATTTCGCATCCTCCATTTTTGTGACACCCATTTTTTCAGATATCGGAATTAAGATTCATGGCTAAATGATTTTATTTGATTGAATGAGTTGAATTTACTTTAACCTATTTACAACCGTCGGTACCGACAATGATGAATTGTTGTTCATAGTTTAATTCTGCCTTCAACCGTTTTGGGTTGAAGATTTTCTAATTATGGAAAACGTTGTATATTCGTGCGTCAATTTAACCACGGGAGTATGAGAAAGATCACACTAACTTTAGTTTTAGCAATATCGGCCTCCCTCGGCTGCATGGCTCAGGTAGGGCTTCACATTGGGGCGCACGGGCAGTTTAACAGCGTCTGGATTTTGAACCAGGATAATTACCAGTTATCGCAAATGGATTATGAATATAAACTTGGCGGTGCCGGCGGTGTTTCATTTGGTTATAACTGGCTTCCCAACTACGGTGCTCAAATCGAGTTCAACTATGCTATTATGGGTCAGAATTACTCAGATATCGTAAGAGATTTCAGCCTGGCATATAACCCCGACATAACCAATCAGTTGTATCCTGTCCTTACCTACAGATATGTTGATTTAAAATACCTCCAGGTGCCGCTTTTATTTAAATACATGGAAGGTGAATCAAAGGATGCGATAAAATATCATATGTATGGCGGATTGCAGTTTGGATTTTTGATGTCGGCTGAACAACTCTATACTGCCGATATTCACGATGACGGCAACCAGGTGGATATCGACGCTTCAATTGCTCCCGAAAATTATGTACCTGAATTCAGTCAGTACAATGGCACTGATTTTCAAACGCTCACAGCAAATGGAACAAATTTAAAAGCGCCCAAGGTTGATGGAAAGGATTATTTTACGGGATTTGACATCGGGCTTTTGATTGATATTGGTGTGGATATATACGCAAACGATCATTTATATTTCAGCCCCGCGTTGAGAATGCACTATGGTTTTCTTGACATGAATTCTGAACCCACCAGAAACCTCGAACCAGCAAAAGGAGAAAATATTTATAAAGGATCACATAACGCATTTGCAGGAATTGTTGTCGGAATTAATTTTATGATGCCCGATGTTGTATTCGGACCAAAAGAATAATTTTATCTGAAGATATTTTTGAAGGCCTCTGTTTGGGGGCCTTTTTATTTTCCCATAGTCTCGGCAAAGGCATTCCAAACAGGGTCAGCAGGAGGTTGGGCGATAATTATAACCGGCTCATTTTTAACAGGATGAATAAATTCCAGTTTTCTCGCATGTAAATGAATAGAGCCGTTTGGATTGGTTCTGTTAAAACCATATTTAACGTCGCCTTTAATCGGGCAACCAATACTAGCCAGTTGCACCCTGATCTGATGGTGCCTTCCTGTTTCAGGAGTTACTTCCAGCAAATAATAATTTTCGATGGCGGCAACCATCTTGTAATGCAACGTGGCAACTTTTGAATTTGGCCGTTCTTCATTATGCGCAAAGCTTTTATTAAGGTGCTGGTTCTTTATTAAATAATGCGTTAAAGTTGCTTCCGTTTCCACGGGTTGATTTTTTACTACCGCCCAATATGTTTTATGAAAATTTCTTTCGCGGATGATCTTGCTCATTCTATCGTTGGCTTTTCCGGTTTTCGCAAAAAGCAAAACGCCGCTCACCGGCCTGTCGATACGATGCACAAGCCCGGCAAAAACATTTCCGGGTTTGTTGTATTTTTCTTTAAGATAATGTTTTATGATCTCCACGAGCGGAGCATCGCCCGTTTTATCACCCTGTGAGATCTCACCAGGTCTTTTATTTACTGCAATAAGATGATTGTCTTCGTATATGATTTCAGGTAGTTCCATCGCACTATCAACAAAATTGATCAAAAATCAGTAGGATCGAACAAAATTGATGATGATTGGTGAATATTTTACTGTTTAACTAATTTATTACTGCTGATTTAACCTGTATTATAAATTGTTTAACTCCTGTCTCATTTTTTTTGTCATTCCCCTCACTACTTCATCATAGGAATGATCGATCATACCTTCGATTTCTTTTTGCCTGATCGAACCATCAATTAATACCGTGTTCCAATGTGCCTTGTTCATATGATAGCCGGGTTGAACGGCTGGGTATTTCGAACGCCAATCGACCATTTGTTCTGCATTGCATTTTAGATTGATAGAGAATTCATCAGAATCCAAACCCGTGAGTGCAAACATTTTCCCTGCTACTTTAAATACCAGGGTTTCCGGGCCAAACGGAAATTCTTCCGAAACCCCTTTCTTTTTTAAACAATAGCTCCTGAATTTTTCTATGTCGAACATAATTTATACGGGCTGAATGGCAGGGGCCATTTCACCTTCTAGCAACCCAACTTTAGGGAAGAGAAGTTGACATTGATCTGCTACCGGCTGAACAATAAAATTCAATTCCTTTTCTGAATTCTTTATTTTTGGGGTATTAAATGAATTTTATAACCACTATTTTGAAAAAAATAATTCTTTTCTGTTGTGTGATCTTTATTTTTTCATGTACATCTGATAAGAAGGAACCGGAATTAAAACCTGTTAACGATCAAAGTTATTTTACGGCAATTGAAAATCACAGGAATGAGATCCAAAATTTTTTCGCCGGAGAGAACTCTCCGCTTGATGATTCTTCAAAGTTAAATTTTAGCAGTGTGAAGTTCTTTCCTGTTGACACCGGTTTCAGGGTGATTGCAGAATTTGAAAAGATAATTGGGGGTGAGGTATTTGAGATGCCATCATCAGGTCAAATTACAGATTATTACCAGACGATAGGAAAACTCCATTTCAAAATTTCAGGAAAGCAGCAATTGCTAGAGGTTTATGAAAATCAAAACCTGAAGGCAAGGGGACAAACATATTATTTCGTTCCTTTTAACGACCTCACCAACGGCTTGGAAACTTATGGTGGAGGCCGATATCTTGATCTGGAACAAATAACTGATAAGTTGATCCTCGATTTCAACATGGCGTATCAGCCTTATTGCGCTTATAACCATTCCTATTCCTGCCCCATTCCTCCAGCAGCAAATAAATTGGATCTCGCTGTCAGGGCAGGAGAGAGGAATGAATAATCCCGGAACAAAAGCGATAATGTCGAATAATTTACCTGCGCTTCGACAATTGGTTGTTGGAATAAAATTTGTTTTTATTTTTCCATTATCATTTATATTTGGTTGCACTTTATGCAAAAATTTTTACCCATATTCCCGCTCAATATGGTTGCCTACCCGGGCGAACAATTAAACCTGCACATATTTGAGCCGAGATACCGGCAGCTTATTAAAGAATGCAGTGAGGAGGGAAAATCATTTGGGATCCCAGTGGTAAATAAAAATGAGATTTTGGAATACGGAACTGAGATGGAGTTGCTAAATATTCAAAAGACCTATGAAGAAGGGGAGATGGATATAAAAGTGAAAGGAGTTCAAATATTCAGGGTGCTGGAAGTAATATCAGAAATCCCCGACAAATTATATTCAGGTGCTATTGTTTCGATGGTGGATAATATTGATGATCACCATACAAAACTGAAATTGGAACTTGAGCGGTTATCCAGCCAGCTTTTCGAATTGCTCGACATTAAGGACGATATTTATAAACCGGATTTCGTGTTGAATTCTTTCAGACTGGCCCATTATGTTGGATTCGACCTGACCGACGAGTTCGAATTACTTCGCCACCCGCGTGAAACTTCGCGGCAGAAATTAATTGTAGAACATATTAAAAAAATATTGCCTTCAGTAAAGCAGATTGCCGAAATAAGAGAAAAGGCAAAACTGAATGGACATTTTAGATTGGTAAATCCGCCGGAGGGGTTTTGAACAGCCGATAAACAGCCGATGGACAGCTGATGCTGGATGCTGGATGAACAGCCGATGATGGAGCCAGGAACCAGGAATCAGGACAGACCTCGTTGGTTAATCATTTGTGAAACATATGACAACCTACGAGGTCTTTTTTTGGTATGGGAAATGAATTCGTAAAAAAAAGTTACGAGTGACGATAATGAATAATGAATAATGAATAATGAATAATGAAT
>JBIOHA010000170.1:0-6216 GCA_044448625.1 Chitinophagales bacterium
CATTATATGTATAAAGTGCAGGATCTCATTGTACCTGATGAGATGGTAATTCAGAAAATTTTATTGATCAGGGGACAAAAGGTGATGCTTGACAGCGACCTTGCGGAACTCTATGGCGTAAACACCAAACGGCTGAATGAGCAGGTGAAACGCAATACCCGCCGGTTTCCTCCTGACTTTATGTTTCAGATCACGTTTGATGAAAAAGCTGAGGTAGTCGCAAAATGCGACCACCTCAGAAAATTGAAATTCTCATCAGCAAGGCCGAATGCATTCACCGAACATGGTGCAGTTATGGCAGCAGGCATTCTCAATAGCGATAGGGCAATTGAAGTGAACATTCAGATCGTCAGAATCTTCAACCGCCTTCGGGGGCTATTGCTGGAGAATAAAGATATTTTGCTGAGGTTGGAAAAAATTGAAAATAAAATAATCAACTACGATAAAGATATCCAAAGCCTGTTTCAACATTTAAGATTATTATTAAAAGTTCCGGCACAACAACGGGAACCAATTGGATTTAAACCACAAAAGAAAAATCAATAAAGTAATTATATGCTTCCCTTAAAAATATTTACCGACCTACGGGATATTATTTATCCCGATCTCTGCCTCGCATGCAGCGAGCCATTAAAGAGGCATGAAAAAGTTTTATGCATTAAATGCCAACTCGAATTACCCAAAACCGATCATGTGGAATATGTTGAAAATCCTGTCGCGAAAAAATTTTGGGGAAAGGTGCAAATCGAATATGCCATGGCTTTATACCATTTCCATAAATCATCGCGAATACAGCAGTTAATGCACGAATTAAAATATAAAGGCAGAAAGGATGTAGGAACAAGACTGGGAAATTTACTTGGCTTTCATGTAAAACAATATAAGCTATTTACTACCGTAGATTATATTACCTCCGTGCCATTGCACAAAGACAAGCAGATCAAACGAGGGTATAATCAAAGCAGCATTATAGGTGAAGGATTAAGTGAAATTTTGCTGAAACCTTTTAATGGGAATTTGTTGAGGCGCAAATTATTTACTGAAACACAAACAAAAAAATCAAGGATCGAACGTTGGGATAACGTAAAGGATATTTTTGAAATTGCCAATGCTGCAATGATTGCAAATAAGCATATTTTAATTGTTGATGATGTAATAACTACCGGTTCAACTTTGGAAGCATGTGCTGTTGAAATAAAAAAAATTGAGGGATCAATGGTTAGTATTGCTGCAATTGCGCATGCAGAGTTATAACTTAATTACAACCTGCAATTCAAGTCAATGGAAATATCAACTGAGGAACATGCTCATCGAAATAAAATGGCGTAATTCCGTTATTTAACGATCACCGGAAAGTTGACCTCGACAGCCCCAAATCCTTTATAAAATCTGGCTACACCTGCAAGCATCGATCCCTCAAAATCAAAGATCATTGAAGAACCAGCATATTCCTTAAGGATATGATCTATCAACAAGGTCATAGCTTGTTTTTCTTTCCCTTCATATGTAGAAACAGGTGACAAATAAATAATATGCCTGTTGCTATTTAAAAAAAATGTTTGGGCAAGCACATTTTCATTTTCGTCGTATATACCTGTTATAAATCCTTTGTTGATACTCATTGCCTTTTCCATCAACCGTTGCAACCTGGCTTGGTCCTCCTGATTCTGAATACCTTTTAATTCCTGTCCGAGGTATTTTTTCCTTAATTCAATTAATTCTGATGGAGTGATAGCATTCGATACTCGCAATTTAAATGAACGGGCCTTTTTTAAATTCCTTCTCGTATTGGCATTGTAATCTTCTGAAATAATTTTATAATTGTCGGCGAGGTCAATATGATGCGTGAGTTTATGCTTCACTTTTAAAAATGACTCAGACATTGCGTTGTTAATGTTCAAATGCAAATTGACCTTTCTGAAGGATGATGGCATTGCATTAATAAAATAATGGAGTTGCATTTCATGGTCCTGCTTCGTAAAAAACAAACCCAATTGTTGCACAAAAAATGGTTGATATATTTGCTTAAACACCAACCTGTTTTTAAATGGCAACGGAAATACTGCTTCGTAATCGTCTAAAACCAAAGCATCCCATTGTTCTTCTGCGGCAATATTTAAATACCATGAATATGCATAAGGCAAACCATTGATAGCATTATCAATACAATTATCCCATTTTTTAAGGTCCAGGTCTTTATGCCGGAGATAATTGATCACCCGCTGTTAAAGTTTTATTATTTTGAAGGTAGAAGCAAAACTTTCGTCCATGATCTTAATAAAATACGTACCCGAAGGAAGGTTTTGTAATGATAACACCGATTCAGTTTGGGTAATTATATTGTTTACTACTATTTCGCCCGAAATATTGCTGATACTCATCTCAGTTTTACCCTGCAGTGGATTGGAGAAATTTATTGTAACATTATTATCTGCGGGGTTGGGGAAAATATTAATTCCATGTTCCTTGTTTTCGGCAGTGATCACAACTGCAGGTTCGCCTACTCGAAACTTCCAGAATCCCTCTGGAGCTGTGATGGGCCTAACCTGTTGTTTCCAATCATTTGACAAAGCGTGAATATAATAATACACGGTAGTGCCTTCCGGTTGTGCAGGAATATAACCCGTCCACGTATTGGTTGCCGAATCTGTTAAAAGCATTGGCGCAGAAATCCAGGGAATTAAAGTATCTGTAGTATAATAGATCTCAGAATAATTAACTCCGATATTGCTGTTATAAACTACCCATGCATTCACGGTATAATCATCAACAGTATTTTCAGTATCGTGCAGCGGCTGATGTGTAATTAAAAGTGGTTTTGATGATGCAACTTCTTTAGTTATACAATGAATCGCTCCAAGTGCATTAATAATTGAATTGCAGTTTATACCAATTATTTTATACCCCGATAAATTTTCTTTTAGAATGCGCAACCCGGTAGTATCAAATTCTTCGTCGTACACGGGCACTAAAACCGTTTTATTTATGAAAACACAATTCGTATATGTGCGATAGGCCCCGCCTTCATCCGGATAGTTTCCTGCGTTATTTGGTGGCATTGGTATTCTTACAACCTTATAGGGTGTTCCAAATACAGAATTAAAATTGGTGAGTATATAATTTAAATTTTCTTCTATCTGCGGACCATCAGCAACACCTTCAGGATATTCACCCACCAATAAAGTTTCTTCATCAAGCAATTTTAAATGCATATCTATATGATGAATCTCGTCGTAGGGCAATGTTTCCATTTTAATATAATTTTTAATACCCATAAATCTTTTTACGATGGTATCAATTTCATCTTCGGTTTTTGGTTCGATGCTAAGTTCGGTTCCATCATTTTCATCCAGTATCAATTTTGATGAGAATGCTGTCCCCCATCCATCCACCATAAAATTTCCACCTGTTGCAACAAAATCATAGGGTGGTAATATGGTTTGATAAATTGGCAGCGAAGTAAATTCTGCAATAGCCGCCGGTATTTCATTATCCTGTGGACGCATCGGCCTGTTATAGATCCAGTCAATTAAATACAGTGAATCAGCATTATTTTGATATACGTTCCAGGGACCATAATCGCGGCACCAAACAGAATTATATGGTTCCTGCAAAAAATAAATATTGTCGAGGGGAATTAAATTTAATTCAAGATTTTCGATAACCGAATTTGAATCAGAACATACAATATACACTTTGCATTCTTCCCTGGCATATTTTACGATCTCTCGCACAGTAGAAACATAATCTGTCCATGTTACCATTAATGCGTCAATTTCTTCCCACTCGGCACTCGCCCTCACTGCTGATTGTGGCGGATTGGTATATCCACTTATCAACCGTGATCCGGTAAAGTCGAAGTTTTTATTAAGCTCCCATGGCGCAAAGCCATGGGGAAATATGGGCGACTGGCCAGCAGCATTATGGCATATGTTTAATAATAAAAATACCGATGTTAAAAAACGGAGACTTATTTTTACCATAAAATCATATTAAAGTATGCTATGCCAGTTGATAAAGCAAATATAAAATTAATTGGCACACGAACCAATTCATTAACAAGGTGATTGTAATTGTTTGGTCAAATAAAATCGAATGCACGAAATAAAAGTTAATCTTAAAGAAAAATGCGTTTTGGTGGGGCTCGTTACGCAGCAACAAACCTTGGAGCAGTTGAAAGAATATTTTGACGAATTGGAGTTTTTGGCAGAAACTGCCGGCGCCAAAACCCTTGAAAAATTTTATCAGAAACTGCCACATCCCGATGTGAGAACCTATGTTGGAAAAGGCAAGCTCGAGGAGATTAAAAATTTTGTGATCAACAACGAAATTGAGCTTGTAATAATTGACGATGAAATTAGTCCTTCACAATTGCGCAACATTGAAGCTGAATTAAAAGTGAAGATCGTTGACCGGAGTATGCTCATCCTTGACATTTTTGCCACACGTGCCCAAACCGTTCAGGCAAAAACCCAGGTTGAGCTTGCACAAACTCAATATATGCTTCCGCGATTAAAAGGATTATGGTCGCATTTAGACCGGATAAAAGGTGGTATCGGTATGCGGGGGTCGGGCGAAAAAGAAATTGAAACCGACAGAAGGGTGGCGCAACAAAAAATTGCTTTGCTGAAAGAGAAACTGCTCAAGATAGGTTTGCAAAATGAGACACAAAGAAAAAATCGCGGCGATCTGATAAGAGTTGCGTTAGTGGGTTATACCAATGTTGGAAAATCGACGCTCATGAATTTATTGAGCAAGAGTGAAGTATTTGCTGAAAATAAATTATTCGCCACACTGGATACCACGGTAAGAAAGCTCGTTCTCGACCGCACCCCTTTTTTATTAAGCGACACCGTTGGATTTATCAGGAAATTACCCCACCATTTAATTGAGAGTTTCAAGTCGACACTTGATGAAGTAAGAGAGAGCGATATATTATTACATGTTGTTGATATTTCTCATCCCGCATTTGAAGATCAGATCAGGATTGTAAATGAAACATTGAAAGAATTAAATGCAGGAGAAAAACCAACAATATTGATATTTAACAAAATGGATCTTTATGAAATACAAAATTTTGATAAGTATTTACATATCGATACCAAAAACGATATTCTTGAAGACCTGAAAAGGTCGTGGATGAATAAATCAAATTACCGTTGCGTGTTCATTTCCGCAACTCAAAAAAGCAATATGAGCGAATTAAGGGAAATGCTCACCGATATGGTGAAGGAACAATACCAGATAAGATATCCCTATAAAACAGAATTTTTCTGAATGCAATACAATGTTCCTGAAAAATTATTGCCGGCTTTTATTTATCTCCGGAATAAGTATCATTTACCCATTTTCCTTTCTGGATCGTACCATCAGAATAATAGTATGTTCCGATGCCATTGCGTTTTGAGTTTTTGAAATCGCCTTCGTATTTATCACCGGAGCTATAGATCATTACGCCCTTTCCATCAAATTCACCTTTTTTAAACTGGCCGGTATATTTATGCCCGGTTTTAAAAATATATTCTCCCTGCCCATGATAATCATTATCAACAAAATCACCGGTATACTTGTCACCACTCGACTGGATCAATTCTCCTTTACCATTGTACATGCCGTTTGAAAATTCACCCGTGTACTTTCCTCCATCGGCGAGCGTGTAAACGCCTTTGCCATTCATCTTGTTGTCAACATAATCTCCTTCATATTTATCACCACCCGAATAAATATAAACACCTTTGCCATTGTATTTTCCATTTTTAAAATCTCCTGAATACGATTCACCTTTCAGCATGGTATATGTTCCTTTTCCATTAAATTCGTTTGCAACAAATTCTCCTTTATACACTTCGCCGGTTTTATAGGTCAATGTTCCGTTTCCGTTATACTCATCATTTTTCCATTGACCGGAATATTTATTTCCATCGGCAAAAGTGTAAACACCATTTCCTTCTTTTACATTATTGAAATAATCGCCGCTATAGGAATCGCCGTTTTTATCTTTATAACTTCCCTTCCCACTTAATTTTCCGTCCGAAAATCCACCTGTATAAACCGATCCATCAGAAAATTTCAATGTACCCTTTCCCTCGTATGTGTCGTTCGCAAATTTCCCTGTGTAAGTTTCTCCCGTGGCGAAAGTATAAGTTCCCTTACCACTCATTTTTCCACCCTTGAATTTACCGGTATAAATATTTCCATTATCCCATTTATAAGTTC
>JBIOHA010000171.1:0-6214 GCA_044448625.1 Chitinophagales bacterium
TAATTGATAAATTGGAAGATGCTTATACTACTATTCCAAATCCTGTAATGCAGGAGCGGATCGAGGAACTCATCCACAAGATCCAGTTTATTACCGTTGAAAAAGATTTTACGCATTGGCTCGAATTTGAAAGCAGCGACCTATTAAAAGGAATCATCATTGTAACACGACATCAGTATCCCGACCTCGATGAAGAAAAAATGATGATTACCATTACAAGAATTCAAAAAGATATCTGGATCGGTATCAATTCTTATTTATCGCCGCTGGAACAAATGAATGTGGTAAATCAAACATTGTTTTCCAATTACCAGTTTTTGAGATTGCAGAATACTGACGATGAATTGCGCTATGTTTATTTAAATAATATGCTGGAATCATTTAAGGGGAATCATTTTTCTCTTGGGTTATTGTATCTCGCACTTTGTCAGCAACTCGACCTTCCTGTTTACGGTGTTGCTTTGAGCACACATTTCATTCTTGCACGCACAAAAGATTTTATTATTGATTTTGATGACCATGAAACAAATAAAAAAGAAGTGCTTTTTTATATCAACCCATATAACAAAGGATTGGCATTCAGCGAACGCGAAATAAATATTTACCTAAAAAAACTCGATATCGAACCAAGCGAAAAATATTTCCTTCCTGCATCAAATAAAGCAGTAATAAAAGAATATATCAGGTATTTAATACGGCTTTACACCAAACCAACCGATAACTGGAAGGTTGAAGATCTTAGACGGTTGGATTCGTTGATCAATGATGATTAGAGGTATTGGGAATTGAACCTGCCGGCAGCCAGGGATTCGAAGCCCCATATTCATTCACCTAATTCTAAAAGTCTTGCTCCATGTATAATTCTAAGGACAACAATTTTAGATTCATCAATTTTCATGTATACAACCCGGTAATTTCCAAGTATTAACTCTTTAATTTTGGAATCGTTAAACTCCGGTACAATTCTCCCCATGCCGGGAAAATCAGAAAGTAAATTAATTCGCGACAGGATTTTAGAAATTAATTTGTGCGCCATTCTATAAGAATCTCTTGAAATATATTCTTCGATTTCAGCAAGGTCATTTATAGCAGTATTTGAAATGATTATTTCAACTTTCGCCATTTCTCTTCATATGTAGCTTTTACATCCTCAAATTTTGAAACGCGATCGTTGTTATAATCATCGATTCCTTTTTCAACTTTTTCAAGAAATAGTAATTTTTGAATAAGCTCCTCGGTTTCAAATTCATCAGGCAGCGTGGAGAGTGTATCTAAAACCTTACCTTTTGTCATGGTCTAATCGTTTGTACAAATTTAAGGAAATGATCCTTTGAGAACAATAGATTCAAGTTGAAATTTTCCTAAGCCCTAAGAGGAAGAGACGAAGGATGGTTTTCGCACGTGAACACTCTACAACGTGAACACGTGAACACCTATACCCCTACATCAACAAAAACGCCTTAATAAACTCATCCAGCCCCCCATTTAAAACCGCATCCGCATTTCCTGATTCATATCCTGTTCTGGCATCTTTCACTAATTTATATGGATGTAAAACATAATTCCTGATCTGGCTTCCCCATTCAATTTTTTTCTTGGTGCCTTCAATTTTATCTTTTACTTCCTGGCGTTTTTGTAATTCGAGATCATATAATTTGGAACGCAACATTTGCATTGCCATTTCACGGTTTAATCCCTGCGTTCGGTTCACCTGGCAGGCAACAACAATTCCGGATGGTTTATGGGTAACACGCACTGCAGTTTCCACTTTGTTTACATTTTGTCCGCCAGCGCCACCGCTTCTGAACGTATCCCATTCAAGGTCAGATGGTGAAATAATTATTTCTATGGTATCATCAATTAAAGGTGAAACAAATACGCTTGCAAATGAAGTATGTCGCTTTGCATTCGAATCGAAAGGAGAAATGCGCACCAACCGATGCACACCATTTTCACTTTTTAATAAACCGTAGGCAAATTCACCTTCAATTTCAAGCGATGCCGATTTAATTCCTGCAACATCGCCGGGCTGAAAATCCAATTCGGTTACCTTGTACCCGTTTTTTGAGGCCCACATATTATACATGCGGTAGAGCATGCTTGCCCAATCGCAACTTTCTGTTCCGCCGGCCCCTGAATTAATTGTAAGGATGGCAGGTAATGCATCTTCCTGAGCAGTTAACGTTGATTTGAATTCGAGCTCATCAAGAATTTCTTTTGTTTTTTGATATTGCTCTTCCAGTTCTTCATCACTTGCTTCACCCTCCTGGTTGAATTCATACAATACACCAAGGTCATCAACCGATTTATTTGCATCGTTGAAAGCATTGATCCAGATATTGTTCAACTTGATCCTTTTTAAAACGACCTCTGCATTTTTTGGATCATCCCAAAAACCGGGTTGGTGAGTGATCTGCTCGTCTTCGTTTACCTCAATTAATTTATCATCGTAGTTAAAGAAACCTCCTCAAAACAAGAAGTTTTTCTCTAAGATCATTTAAATGTTCCAGCGTCATGGGCGCAAATATAAAACAAATTAATTAGGTGATTAGCAAATGGAGTTTTATTAAATCAGCAGATGGTGCTTTTAATTGACGCATTCCCCATACTTTATTTGAACCTAGATATTAGGTCAATATATCTAAGTTCGATCAAACCAGTACGCTCCATCAGATTGTCAGCTAATTTGCTAATCAGCTAATCCTTACTTTCGCTCTGTGAATCAACTATCAACGTTGAAAAGAAATGAATATATTCAAAAAGCTTCAACCGGAATTTTTGATATAATCATCATTGGTGGAGGAATTACCGGTGCTGGAATTGCTTTAGATGCAGCAAGCAGGGGACTAAAAGTATTGCTGCTTGAAAAATATGATTTTTCAAATGGCACTTCTTCAAAATCAACGAAATTGATCCACGGTGGATTGCGCTACCTGAAGCAACTTGAATTTGGTTTAGTGAGCCATGTTGGACGAGAACGAGCGATTATAAATAAATTGGCACCGCATCTTGTTAAGCCGGTAAATATGTTGTTGCCGATCTATAAAAATGGTTCGCTTGGGAAATTTTCAACTGCAATTGCGTTGTGGGTTTATGATCTTCTCGCAAATGTGAACCCTGATGATAAATTTAAAATGCTCAATAATGATAAAGCAATTCTTGCCGAACCATTATTAAACCGCAATGCATTAGAAGGTGCGGCAATTTATAAAGAATATCAAACAGATGATGCAAGGCTTACCATTGAAGTAATTAAAACGGCGGCAAGCTATGATGCAATTTGCCTAAATTATACCCAGGCTGAAGAATTTATTTATGATGACCATCCGCGAAAAGGTAAATTGGTAAAAGGAATTATATTTCGTGATCTTCTTAATAATAAATCGTTGGAAGTATATGCAAAAAAAATAATCAATGCCTCAGGCCCCTGGGTAGATGAGATCAGAAGAAAAGATGCAGCACCCGGCAAAAAAAAATTACACCTCACAAAAGGGATCCATATTGTTGTAGATAAAAAAAGATTCCCGATCAGTAATGCGATCTATTTTGATGCACATGATAAAAAGCGAATGATATTTGCGATCCCCAGAAATGAAACAGTATATATTGGAACTACAGATACGGATTATTTTGGCAATAAAGACATGATCAATGTTTCAAAAAACGATGTTGATTATTTATTGAATGCTGTAAATGAAATGTTTCCTGCAGCAATTCTAAAAACTTCTGATATAACCTCTTCATGGGCAGGATTGCGGCCGCTGATACATGAAGAAGGAAAATCGCCTTCAGAGCTTTCGAGAAAGGATGAGATTTTTATTTCGGATAGCGGTTTGATTTCCATCGCCGGCGGCAAATTGACCGGTTATAGAAAAATGGCAGAGAAAGTGGTTAACTTAATTGTGAAAGAAATTAAAAAGCAAAACGATATTAATTATCCCCCATGTAAAACAAAAACAATTAAATTAAGCGGCGCTGACTTTGCGATTCCAATTGAAGAATATATTGAGCGTAGGGCAGGGGAGGCTTCGCAAATTGGGTTATTGGCATCTGATATAAAAAGATTGGTGGATATCTATGGCACCGGCACCGAAAAAATAATCGAGATCGCTTTTGAAAATGCGAAGAAATTCAAAAACGCGGGTGACCGATTATTATTTGCAGAAATATATTATTGTGCAGAATATGAAATGATCACAAATGCCAGTGACTTCCTCATAAGGAGAACAGGAAGGTTGTATTTCGACAGGCCTGCACTTTTATCTCAATATAAATATGTAAATGATGTTATTGCAGAGGTATTAAATTTAACTGACCCAGAAAAACAGGATCATTTGCTTTTCTTAGAACAAATGATTCAAATTACACTCAACTTTGAGGGATATGATCAGAAATTTTGAAAGAACGCAACGTTTTCCTGCGGTACAGGCTGAATTGTGGAAATTTATTTCTTCACCTGCAAATCTCAGTATTATCACGCCTCCGGAAATGGGTATCAGAATGCAAACCGATATGCCCGGTGAGATATATTCCGGACTTGAGATCAATTATACTGTTGCGCCAATATTCAATATTCGTTTGCGATGGACAACTTTAATTGAGGAAGTGAATGCCCCTTATTATTTTACCGACAAACAATTAAAAGGACCATATGCATATTGGGAACATAAACATATATTAACTCAAATAAATGAAGGCACTGAGATGCGTGACGTTGTTAAATATAAACTTCCGTTTGGTGTTATGGGACAACTTGCAGGAAATAAATTTATCTCAAATAAAATAAAAGAAATATTTGAATTTCGCAGAATTAAACTAATTGAAATATTCGGATCACTTGAACTTTGAATTTTTATTCCGTTAAATTTTTATATTTCAAAAAGGAAGTTTAACTTACGGAAAAATTAGTTATAATATGAATTTACATTTACACAGGCTATCGGCTGCTTTGCTGCTGACCCTAACATGTTCAGGCGTTTTTTCCCAGATCGTATCGGGAAATGCTTTCTTAAAAAGTAATTATGTTGAAATGGGAATTAACCAATATGGAGTGTACATCAGTAATGTTGCACCACCCGTCACTTATCAGTCTATAGGTGCATTGCCAGGCAGAAGTATCATTGCTGATGAAGGCAAAGATGGCTGGGCTACAGGCACACCAGGATATTGCGGCGATTATTTCGCACCGGGAACTCCTGAAGAAGGATTTGCAATCCAGGCCAACGGAAACTATTATTATAATACTTATTACGGTGCACCGGCTGACGCTTCGGGAGCTGTAATGAGTTATAACAACACAGTTGCTGCCGTAAAAGCAACATGGAAGGGTACAATTTCTGCAATCGGATTACAGGTAACTCAAGTTACTTCAATCACTCATGGCGGTTCTCAGATCTTAACCACAGTCCAATTAAAAAACACCAGTGCAACAGTTATCAATGGTGTGTATTATACAAGAAGTGCTGACCCTGACAACGAGCAACAAGCTACAGGTGACTTCACCACTGATAATATCATCGTTCAAAATCATCCTGTTGATCCATGGGCCTGGGTGAGTGCATCCGGTCTTACCTATTGTTATTTTGCAATGGCCTCCATGCAATCAAATGCAATGGCTTCTTATGGTACATTTTTTACAACCGATGTGCTCCCTCAGCAGGCATGGGCAGGAATTGCTCCATGGTCAACAGTAGGAAGCATTGTTGCCGATCAGGCGATTCAGATGAATTTCAAAATAGGAAAAATAAACCCCGGTCAAACCAAGGTGCTGAATTTCATTTATGGAACCAATGAAGCAGATCTTGCAGACTTCATCGGATTTACCGGTGATGATATTGTTGACAAAATGGAAGCACAATTGAATGGAACCGAATCTGAATTCAGCCCTGAATTTAAAATATCTCCGAATCCAACAAGTGGCGATATTAATTTATATGGGTATGGTTTCAGTTCTACATCAGTAGTTGAACTTCAGATCGTAAACATGATGGGTCAAATTGTAACTGCCCAACAACTTGAAAACAGCAATGGAATTACAAGTGCATCTTTCCAGTTGGATGGATCATTAGTGAACGGCACTTATTTAGCCAATTTTGTTGTTGACGGAAAAACTTATGCTCAACCATTTATTTTAAATCGTTAATTTATTTATTAATTATTTATATCCTCCGGATTTATTTCCGGGGGATTTTTTTTAATGAGTAATGAATAATGA
>JBIOHA010000172.1:0-6203 GCA_044448625.1 Chitinophagales bacterium
CATGTATTCGGTGGATTATTTACCGATTTTCAATATCGCAACAATGGCCTGGATGATATCGATCATTTTGCTGATTTTTTAGATCCGGGACTTGGATTTGTTACCGGCGATACATTGGATTATGGAAAATTTAAAACACCGTCACTTCGCAACATTGAATTAACAGCACCTTATATGCATGATGGGAGGTTCGCAACCCTAGAAGAAGTACTGGATCATTATAGTGAAGGTGTGCAGGACAGTCCGTTTACCGATAAATTCATGCAGTTTTCTGCGCAGGGTGGCGTTCAATTAACTGAGCTTGAAAAAGCGCAGATCATAGCTTTTCTCAAAACATTAACCGATGAAGATCTGAAAAATAATTCTGCATATCAGAATCCATTTTAATGGGTGATCATTCATCCAATTACTTTATCAATAATGCATAATCTTCAATTGCCAAGTTAATTACCGCATGTGCTTCGGTTTTACTATAAATATGTGTGATCTCTGTAACACTTTTTGTTCCAGGCATTCCTTTGTATGTGAGGAAATAATGTTTTAATCTGTCGATCAATGGTCCTGGCAAATGATCTATATCATCCCACTGAGAATAAATGTCATCGTTCTTCATTACTGCAATTATTTTATCATCGGCCTCGCCGTTATCAATCATTCTAAATCCACCAATGGGTATTGCCGGAATAATAATATTGCCATGCGGAATATCTCGTTCTGTAAAAACACAAATATCCAAAGGGTCGCCATCACCAATAATATTTCCCCTCCCTGTTTTTTCACCGCTGTAATTTCCAACGTGTTTACCACAATATGTTTGAGGAATAAATCCATATAAACAGGGCAATACATTGGAATATTTTTGCGGTCTGTCAATTTTTAAATAGCCGCTTGCTTTATCGATCTCATATTTTACTGTATCGGTTGGTACAATTTCAATAAAAGCTGTAACAATTTGAGGTACCTGTGGGCCCGATGAGACACCATGCCAGGGATGTGAAAGGAATTTTTGAAATGCTGCCATAGCAATAATTTGTTACAAATGTAGATGAAATAGGCTGTTAGAAAAGCGAATTGCCGGTTGTAATATTGAGCAGCATATATTATTGTTGTATTACATCATCACCTCAGATTGTGAAATAAAACTCCCACAAAACGATCATAAGCAGTTGATTTTCCTGATAAACAATGACTCGATCCAACGGGAACAGCTTTTGCCTCTCTGTTATAGTTCATGGACATTAAACAAATCAATTTCAAACAACATCAACGCATTCATAAATCTGATGTTAAAAAAGTTCAGGCCAAAAAAAAGATCTGGGTATGGAGCTATATCGTTGTTGCGTTGATCTTTATTGCTGCTTATTTCCTTTTTAAACTGCACGTATTTAAAGTTTTCGGCGACTATCGGATTCCAATACAAAAAGCCTGTCTCGGTGGGTTTGTTGCGGTGATCATTCTGGCGATCTCAAAATGGATTGAGATCCTCATTGTAAAAAGAGCTGAATCATTAGCAGCGAGATATAACCTTATCCGGGTGATCAGGCTGTTAAGTATCCTCTTAATTATTATGGTTATTGTATCATTTCTTTTTAGGAACTGGTATACTGCCGCAGTTTCTCTTGGTATTATTTCGCTGATATTAGGTTTCGCATTGCAAACACCCATTTCATCATTTATTGGTTGGTTATATATTGTGATCAGAAAACCCTTTCATGTTGGCGACCGGATTCAGATCGATACGTTTAAAGGAGATGTGATTGAAATTAATTATCTCGATGTCACGCTGTGGGAATTCGGTGGCGAATATCTCACGAGCGATCTCCCCACAGGAAGATTGATACGGTTTCCTAACAGCCTCGTTTTGGAATCTGCAGTTTTTAATTATTCATGGTTAAAATTTCCTTATATCTGGAACGAGATCCCTTTTCATATTGCCTATGAAAGTGATCTCGAGTTTGTAACTAAAACAATGAAAGCTGTTGCAAAAGAAGAAATGGGAGATGAGATGGCTAAAAATATTGAGAAATATAAATCGCTGCTTGATCAAACACCGGTTGGCGATATCGAAATTAAAGAATATCCTTTTGTTTCGTTCAGAACAAATACGAACACATGGCTTGAAGCAATATTGACCTATCTTGTTGAACCAAAACAGGCAGTTAATATCAGGACAACCCTTGTTAAAAAGATCACTTTGGCATTATTGAAGCAACCGGAAAAGGTAATGTTCCCGAAAAGCAATAACCGATAAATTTAATTCACTCCTGAATTTAAATTGTCCCGCACAAACGTACACCACTCGCATTCATCCCTTCCGCAGCCTTGTGTAAATTCGAGGTTCATGATCTTTTGATACGAATCCTTTATTTGCGCTTTTACAATTTCCACCTCACTGTCAACAACCTCAAAACGGTATTTCACAAATTCATTCTTCTCATTTTTTTCGAGGAAGTCCACTTCGCCGCTTATCATTTTCCATGGTTTATACTTTTGTGCGTCGAGTAATATTTTATAAAACATGATCTGCCGCCAGTAGTCGCCGCCATCCGGATTCTTATCATTTGGTGGCAATAACTTTTGCATTGCATATGTCACACTCCCTGTTTTATAATCCACCACATTAACCTCTTTGCCATAAAATTCTATTTTATCGAAAACACCTGTTATTGGTACGTTGTCCATCATAGCATTTCTTACCGGGTATTCAGTTACCACTACTCTATTAAATGATTGGATATTCGCATTGTAATAATCAGTGAGTAACTGGTTTCCGAGGTCAACGCGGTTTTGAAATTGTTTTTCAGTAAAAGAATCTTCATTGCGCCTTAATTCATAAATAAAATCATTGATAAAAATTTCCAGTGGAGGAAAATAATTCGGTTCCGATTCTTTCATTCTTTCAAATAACCTTCTCAAAGCAAAATGTATGGAGGTTCCAAATGCCATCGAATCATTTTTTGCCACAGGCACTTTTACGATCTTCTCAAAATAAAATTTAACCGGACAATAAATATATGCATTTAAAGCAGACGCACTTAAAACAAAATTCTCCACACGCTTTGAAATATATTCTTTGTCGAATAATTCAATAACAACCGCCGGTGCTTCCGAAAGCTCAGTTATCTTATATCGCACAAGTGTTTCAATATCGATATTTTGTTTTTCAGGCCGGTTTCCGGTTCCACTTGTCAATTCTGTTACAAACTGCGATGGTTCTATTTCTTTTCCATCCGCATTATGCGTTGCAAAACTTACCATCAAATGCTGCTTTGCCCTGGTCATAGCAACATAAAATAATCTGCGCTGCGATTCGGTTTTATTATTTTCATCAGTAAATGTAAGCGTATCGGGAAGTGAATATTTTCTGCTATCTCCCTTAGATTTTTCCCATTTATCTGCGGTGCACCCCATTAAAAAAACATATTCAAACTCCAATCCCTTTGCGCCATGTGCAGTAATAAAATTCACACCCCCTGCATTCGAAATTGTTTTCTGTATCTCGAGTTTTAATCCATGAATTTCCATTTGTTCAAGGGTTTCCAAATATTCGCGAATGCTTATGCGTGGTTTACGCAAGCCCTCCGATTTAATATGTTCAAATAAAGTTGTTACCACTTCAAGGTTCCAAACCCTTTGTTCACCAATGAGAATATATTTTAAGAGCCCGCTTTCATTTAATATCTTTTCGAACAGTATCTGCAATGTGAGATTATGTGTTTCCTGTATCCAATGCGTCAGTTTTTTTTCAAAATTCAATATAGATTCATGGTCCCTTAATTTAATATTTGCAAGCAAGCCCGGATCACCAATAACTGCCCGCCAGTTTATTTTTTCATCCCTTTTTCCTGATATCCATGCAGCAATGGCAGCGATATCGTGCGGATGTATGTCAAAAAATTTATAATGCATGATCTCAAATAAAAGATCTTCGGCACTATGTGGATAACGGCTCTCCTCGCTCAGATAATGAAAGATGGAAATGATATGCCTGGTTAACGAAAGGTCGAGAATATTTATCCGTTTGCGGACCTGGTATGGAATTCCCCTTTTTTCAATCGCAGTAATAAGACCTTCCGATTGGGCATGTTTAAAATAGATAACAGCAATTTCTTCCAGTGGCACCCCATCATCCTTTAACTTCTCTATCTGCTGTAAAATACCCGCCTGCTCGTGGGCGGTATTTTCGTACTCATGAATTTTAGGTTCAGTAATTGTTTTTCTTTCAGGATTTGCTGCGGAAAGGTTTTTTGTAAGGCCTTCGAGTTTATTTATTAGTCGCTCCTGGTTATGTTCAATAACAACTTTTGCAGAATCGAGAATGCCCTGGTGACTTCTGTAATTTTCTGTCAGCACTACAACTTTTATTTCCTGCTGATAGGAATAATAAAAATCCATAATGTTTTTTACTCTTGCTCCCTGGAATTCATAAATACTCTGATCATCATCGCCAACAGCAAAAACATTTGGCGTATCCCAATAGCTGATGAGTAAATTCAATAACTCATTTTGAGCGCCGTTGGTGTCCTGAAATTCATCAACTAAAAAATATAAATATCTTTCCTGGTAATTTCTAAGCATATTTTCTCCCTGCGTACTGCCATCCTTAAATGCTTTTACCACCCATAATATCATATCACTATAATCATATCTGCCCATTTCACGCATTCGCGATGTATATAAAGGAAAAAGATTTGCGGCATCGCGTAATTTGTCCATTTTATCTTTTTCCGCTTCTACATCCTTCCATTTAATATCACCAACCTTAACCCCGGTTTTAGAATTGCCCCGTTTATAAATATATTCATCGCGGTTTGGCAGGTCACTCATATAATCATCAATTGCATTGCTCATTTTTATTTCATCCCAATCCTCCTCTTTCATCATTCTGAATAAATTATTTAACCGGGAAACAGCATAACTCTGATCTCCTTTTAATTTTTTTAGAGAATGTTGTAATGGAAGTTCTTCGAGAATACTTTCTATGAGGTTAACATTTTCAAGTTCGGAAACAGGCTCAAGCTCGCGTTTTCCAAAATAATCCATATTCGCCTGAATCACGTCATTGCAAAAGGCGTGAAAGGTATAAATGTTGACCCGATGCGCATCAGGACCGATAAATTGCGTCAATCTTTTTCGCATGGCAATTGTACCGGCTTCGGTATAAGTGAGGCATAAAATATTATCGGGCATGGAGTCTGTTTCCAATAATATTTTACCGATGCGCACAGCAAGGATCTGTGTTTTTCCGGTTCCCGGTCCCGCCAACACCAGCACAGGGCCTTCTATTGCTTCCACAGCTACACGCTGTTTTTCATTTAATTCGTTGAATGCAGCGTCAAATAATCTTTTATATTGCCCGAAAATTTGCATGATATTTTTCCCTTAGCTTTGTGCGTTTATGATCAGATAAAAAATTAAATGTAGAAAAATGTTTTTTATTAATAAAATTATCGGCGTTGTTTTAATTTTTGTTCTCTCTGCTTTTTTGTGCGCCTGCAATAATAAATCAACACCGAAAAATGAAGATGTGGCAGTAAAAAACGACAGCCTAGTTATTTCAGAGAGCGATACTTCTGTTGCTGTAAATTTTTCGGCACCCGGTGCGGGAGAAAAAATATTGCTCAAGTTCCAGCCTGAAACCGGAAAAACATATTATGTAACAAATAATTCTGATTACACTTCTTATCAAAGTCAGGATTCGTTGTCGATGGACGCAACTTCAAAAAAATATGCAAAGCTCAAACTGAGGGTGCTGGGCATTGAAAAAGAGCAATATAAAATTGAATTTACAATAATTGATGCCAGCAAATCCATTAAAGGTGATTCGATGGATATTGAATATAAATATGGAAAGGCCCTGGCAGACCCGATTGCGGATATTGACAGAAAAATTGAAGATTGCATGGTGAATACACCGCTTACCATTTTTATGAATTCAAATGGGGTAGGAACTGATATTCAGGGGTATGAAAAAATTATTGAAAAAGTAAAGGCGATAATGAAGGCAGAAGCGCCGGCCGAGTTCAAAGATATTCCTGATGAATATATCGCATCTCAAATCGGTGCGCCGACCGACAATCTAGAGAATTTTTTTATCGCTTATCCTGATACTGCAATCAAGATTGGCGATACATGGAAGATCACCAGCAATTCAGCCTTGCAGGGAATACCAATAATTCTTACTAATAATTACACCTTCGCCG
>JBIOHA010000173.1:0-6197 GCA_044448625.1 Chitinophagales bacterium
AGTATCAAGTATCCAGCATCGGCTGTTCATTAGCATCTGCCATACGGCGGACACATTTAATTAATTAGCACATTAATTTTATCTATATGCAAAAACAATTACTCAAATTTTATTTATCCATCACACTCATCCTCTGCCTCTCCACAACATTTTCACAAACAATAATCACAGGTATTATCCGTGATTCGTTGAATAATGAAACACTTGTGGGAGCAAGTATCATTCTAAAATCAGATAATTCTATTGGTGCGGGCTCTGATGTTGACGGTGCATTTACCATTTCGTCGCCACAATCATCTGGCACATTAATTATTTCCTATGTTGGTTATAGTACCAAGGAAATTAATTTTTCCGGCAATTCAAATTTTAATATTTTGCTGAGTTCTGAAAAATATCTCGATGAGATCATCGTGGTGGGATACGGCACCCAAAAGAAAAGTGATATTACCGGATCTATCTCTTCGACAAAAAATGAAGATTTCAGAGATCAGCCGATATCCAATATTGCCGGAAGTATTCAGGGCAAAGTTTCTGGAATAGATATTCGACAGGCATCAGGAACACCCGGAGGAGGTTTGCTTGTAAGCGTTCGCGGACAAAGCAATCCGCTTTATGTAATAGATGGCATTCCCATGATCAGCGAAAGTAATTCCGGTATTTCCACTTCTTTCGATCTGCAGGGTGCTTCAGTTGGCAACGGCCAAAATATTTCTTCGATATCAGATATTAATCCGGATGATATTGAATCCATCGAAATATTAAAAGATGCTTCTGCTGCTTCAATTTATGGTGCACGTGCAGCAAACGGGGTCATTTTAATAACAACAAAAAGAGGCAAGGAAGGGAAAACAAAATTTAATCTAAACTATTATTCCGGTATTCAGCAGGTGAGCAGACCGCTTGATTTCTTAAGCTCCGACGAATTTGTCGAACTGATTGAAGAAGCAAGAGCAAATGATTTAAATGCATATAATGCCGACCCAGAAATTTTTGGTGAGGATTATGATCCTGCTTTGTCGACAAACCCTTTACCCGAAAGCTGGTATTCAGGAGTGAACACCAACTGGATGGATGAAATATTTCGTGCTGCCCCAATTAATGATGTTGAATTTTCCGCCTCCGGTGGCAATGATAAAACGAGGTTTTATATTTCCAATTCTTATTTTGATCAGCAGGGAATAATCATCGAGTCGTATTATAAACGATTTAATTCGAGGATAAATCTCGATCACGTTGTAAGTGATAAATTAACCTTCGGCGAAAATATTTCATTTACATTTTCTGATAACCGCAGAAGTTTAAATGATAATGTGTATACAGGAACGGTTACAAATGCCATCGGCTCATCGCCATTGATGCCGGTTTATGAAGAGGATGGAAGCTATTCTAATTTTGAAGATTACCAGGCGAGCTGGCTGAGCGATAATCCGGTGCTTTCAACAAAAGAGATCATCCCATTTACAAAAAGCAATCGTGCACTGGGATCTATTTTTGCCGAATATAAATTTACTCCGGAATTAAAATTCAGAACAACATGGTCGGCAGATATCACTTATTTAAATGATGATATTTATTTTTCTCCTTTGACAACAGACGCCGAAGAAGCCGGTGGAAAAGCAATAAACAGTGCATTCAATCAAAAGGTATGGCTTGGAGAAAATATTCTCAGCTATGATAAATATTATTCCAATAAAAACGCATTGAATCTTATCGGTGGGTTTTCATTGCAAAAATCAACGTCTGATTATTTGAGTGTAAGCGGCCAGGGATTTCCAATAGGAAGCGGATTACAGGATGTATCCAGTGCAGCAATAATTACCGGTGGCGATTCTTATTCAAGTAGTTGGGCACTGGTATCATTTCTCGGGAGAGCAAATTATTCTATCAAAAGCAAATATTTATTTTCATTAAGTGCAAGGTTGGACGGTTCATCTCGATTTTCACCAAACAATCAATTCGGATTTTTTCCCGCAGGTTCTGTAGGATGGCATTTAAGTGAAGAAGAATTTTGGCCAACATCACTATTTATTACTGATCTAAAATTGAGGTCGAGTTATGGAATTACCGGCGATCAGGAAATTGGCGATTTTCAATACATCTCATTCTGGAGCCCGGTTGGATATAATGGTCAGGCAGGATTGGGCCCGCGGAATTTATCAGACGCTGATCTTAAATGGCAAACAAACCGCATGTTTAATTTCGGTGTGGATTATGGATTATGGAGAGGAAGAGTAAATGGATCGATCGAATTTTATATTGGTAATAAAACAGATCTGTTAAGTGAAGATGTAATTGCAGGAACAACTGGTTTTGGATCAGTGACAAGAAATTACGGCAATATTAAAAATACCGGGTTTGAATTATCTTCTAATATTTATATCATAGACAGAAAAAACTTCGATTGGAATTTTGGATTTAATATCAGTTATCAGAAAAATGAAATTATTGACCTGAGCACAGATAGTATTTTATTAAGTGCATATACAGATCTAACGGCCACACATATTTTAGCTGAGGGCCAGGCATATGGTTCTTTCTGGGGAGTGCCTTATGAAGGTGTAGATGCTGAAACCGGTGACCCGATATTTACCGATACCAATGGTGATGGAATTATTGACGATGGCGATGCTGTAATTCTTGGCAAGGCAACACCTGATTGGTATGGTGGATTTAATACCAACATCAAATATAAAAAATGGGACTTTGGTTTGTCGTCCACATTCATGATCGGCAACGAAGTGTATAATTTAATTCGCTCCACTTATCAAACCGGTGGATGGAGTGATTTCGGCTGGGATGAAGATTTCTATTTATACCAGGTGTATGCAAATAATACACATGTTATGGATGACAGGTGGCAGCAACCCGGCGACGAAACGGATATTCCACGTGCTTCATTATTCAATTATAATTTCTATGGCAATTCAGGACAGGCAATTGAAAATGGATCGCATTTAAGGATAAGAGAAATTAGTATCGGCTATACATTGAGATCAACGAATTTGAAAATATATGAGTCGGTAAGGATATATGCCCAGGTGCAAAATGCATATGTATTTACACATTATACCGGATTTGATCCGGAAGTAAGTTCCACCGGTGGCGACCATCCCGAAACTGCGGGCGTTGATTACGCCGCATATCCGCAAGCAAGAACCTATATGCTTGGATTTAATTTTAAATTTTAATATCCCTAAATAATAAAATATGAGAAAAAACATTCTAATCACCTTTATCGCAATGGCAATAATAATTTCTGTTGCACCGGCATGCAAAAACTTTCTTTCACAAACATCTACAATTGATGTTGCCGATGGAGATATGTTCACTGACCTGGCGAGTCTTGAAAGTGCCAGGATAGGAATGTATAATACTTTGCAGAATCAATATTATTATGGTGGATATTACCAAATGATAGCAGATGCGTATAGCGATAACGGCACCACAGGCGGCTATGATAATCTCGATCTCGATGAACTTGGATATAAAGTGGCCACACCAAATAATATTTATATCGAAAATATGTGGATCGCAATTTATAATACCATTTATACCGCAAACAGGATCTTAGAGAATATCGATATTATTGATGATCCACTCTTAAGTGATGAATTAAGGAATGATATTAAGGGAGAAGCATTGACCATTCGTGCACTTGCGCATTTCGATGTATTGAGAATGTTTGGCGAACATTGGGATATTAATTCTCCCTGGGGAATTCCCGTTGTGACCACCGTTTTATCACCTGATGATGTTGCAGGCAGAAATACTGTTGCAGAAACTTATGATGCAATTATAAATGATCTTTTAACTGCATTGGATATATTAAGTGACGATGACCTGCGATTGGACGAGCCAACCTTTAAGGGAGCACAATTCATTACTAAAACTGCTTGCCGGGCGCTTCTTGCAAGAGCGTATCAATATAAAAAAGATCTCATTAATGCGGATCTTCATGCTTATTATATGTTTACGCTGGGTTTTGGAGAAATAATGAGTACATCTGAATTTCAAAATATTTATACAACACAATTTTCAGGTGAAGCAATTTTTGAGCTTGCATTTAACGGACAGGATAAAAGCCAGTTTAATGCAATAACATATGCTCGCCCGGATGCTTTGCGCAGTGAAGTAAATTTTCTTGCTTCTGAAGACCTTGATTTATTTTTTGTAAGCAGGCCAACGGATCGCAGAGATGAATTGGTTGATTTTATTAATAATGATGTGAGCATTGAACCCGACGGGCGAACACAAAAATATCGCGGTGAGGTATTTCAGGATAATAGTGCTTATATCATCAGAGCAGCTGAAATTGAATTGATAAGAGCAGAATCCTGGGGGCCTACACCAAACGGTGAAACATTTCTGAATGCTGTTAAAACAAACAGAGGCATGCAACCGGTTGAAGGATTAACACCAGAGGAATTTGAAACGGCCCTTATCGAGGAAAGAAGAAGTGAATTAAATTTCGAAGGCCATCGCTATTTCGATCTAACGCATTTCGGTATTTTAAATGATGTATTGGGCCCCGATGTTTTACCTTGTTTGCCGATTCCTCAAAGGGAGATCAATGCAAGCGGCGGTGCATTACTTCAATATCCCGGGTATTAATAATTTGAAAGTATATTGCGTTAAAATATGACTACTTTCAAATCAATCAACCCATACGATCAGTCAGTAATTGCCGAATTCCCATTATTCGACGATAATAAAATTGGAATTGTTTTATCTAACGCAGAAAGCGCATTTGCAGACTGGCAACAAACTTCATATAAACAACGCTCGGCACTTTTTCTTGCGCTTGCAAAAATATTAAGAGAGAATAAAGAAAAATATGCTTTGAATATTTCCCTTGAGATGGGGAAGATATTGAAAGAATCCAAAGCCGAGGTTGAAAAATGCGCTGTTTGCTGCGAATATTATGCAGAGCATGGCGAACAATTTTTAAAAGACGAGATAATAAACTCCGATGCGAAAAGAAGTTTAGCCGCATTCGATCCCATTGGCGCCGTGTTTGCGATCATGCCGTGGAATTTCCCTTTCTGGCAGGTGATAAGATTTGCAGTACCGGCGATCATGGCTGGCAATGTAAGTTTATTAAAGCATGCAAAAAATGTAACAGGCTGCGGAAAATATTTAGAAGAAGCATTTATCGAAGCAGGTTTTCCGGATCATGTATTTCAGTTTTTAATTATTGATTCCTCAAAATCAGAAAAAATAATTCAGCATGATATTGTTCAAGGTGTAACATTAACAGGAAGTGAAGCAGCTGGATCTTCCGTAGCCTCACTGGCGGGTAAATATATTAAGAAGTCAGTGATGGAACTCGGCGGCAGCGATCCGTTCATCATTTTGGAAGATGCCGATATTCCTCTTGCAGCAAAAACAGCATCGCAAAGCAGGATGCAGAATGCAGGACAAAGTTGTATTGCTGCAAAACGATTTATTGTTATCGAAAGGATTAAAAATGATTTCATTGAAGCATTTAAAAATGAAGTAGAAAAAATAAAACAGGGAAACCAACTCGATGGAAATACAACCATGGGTCCTGTATCATCAATTAAAGCCGCCGATGATATTTATGAGCAACAAAATAGATCAATTTCATCTGGAGCAGAATTAATTACAGGGGGCAATCGCGATCTTGCTAATTATCAGCCGACGATCATTGCGAATGTTAATGAGGGAATGCCTGCGTTTGAAGAAGAATTATTTGGACCTGTCGCTTCCGTAATCACTGTAAAAAATGATGATGAAGCTATTTCAATTGCAAACCGGCACCGCTACGGATTGGGATCAACGATTTTTACAAAGGATACGGAAAAAGCTTATCGCCTGGCGAGAAAAATTAATTCCGGATCAGTATTTATCAATGCAATGGTAAAATCAGATCCACGGCTACCGTTTGGTGGAGTAAAAAAATCAGGATACGGAAGGGAATTGTCGCATCATGGTTTAAAAGAATTTACAAACGTGAAAACAATTTATATTGATTAATATGACATTCCAGGTAGTTGAACTTGGAATATCATATTAAACCTGATTAAGAATTTTTCTTATTAACCGATTTTGAAATGGCAACAGCATTAAATACTAAACAATTACACGAGCTCCGCAAAAATCTGGTTCCTGAGTTTAACGGATTTGATGGGAAAGGTGCAAAGGTGTAGAGGTGTATATGTGTAGAGGTGTATATG
>JBIOHA010000174.1:0-6166 GCA_044448625.1 Chitinophagales bacterium
CAGTGGAATGGGGAGATCGAATTTTTTCTCCCACCATTCGCCGAGATCAATTAATTTCTTCAAACCTTTTTGAGCATAAGTAAAACGGTTTTCATGAATGATCAATCCGATATCTATGGCACCTGAAAGCAAAGCATTTTCAATTTCTGAAAAAACCATTTCTTTTTTTGTTGCAGCTTCCGGGAATGCAAGCGACAATAAAAAATTGGCAGTGGTCAGTCTTCCAGGAATTCCAATAAGGCAAAATTCTAATTTTGATCGTGGGATATCGTCTTTCGATATTAACAACGGACCTACCCCTCGTCCAAGCGCAGAGCCGGAAGTGAGCAATTGGTAGTTTTTGCTTACATATGCAAAAGCGTGATAACTGAGTTTAGAAATATCCAGTTCTTCATGTAAAGCATATTTATTAAGTGTTTCAACATCCGCAGGAATTATTTCAAATTCTATTCCTTCGGTATCGATCTTATGGTGAGCGAGTGCATCGAAAATAAAAGTATCATTCGGACAGGGAGAATAACCTAAAGTGAGTTTCATGCTTTTATTCTTTTCAGAAAATTTGATAAAAACAAATTCAGGTTTTCAACGGCGAAGGCAATGTTCCAGTTTGCCTTATTTCTTTTTTCGATATAGTTTGATATTGCCCGCAACTCTGCGAACCGGGTGTTTTTCATCAGGCAGCAATAAAATAAAGCGGCACCTTCCATATTTTCAACAGCTGCATTATATTGTTTTAATGTACGGGCGATAGTAGTTTCATTTCCATGTGCAGTTTCTACAGTAATAGATTCTACATGCCGCACGTTCTCTAAATTCAAAGGGTTTTGATTGATCAGTTTACCATTTAAAAAGGGGAATGCATTTTTATCCTCCAATCCCATTTCGAAAATGCTGATAAATTTACTGTCATCTTCTGCACCGGTTTGGGAAATTGTTTCCGTTATGATTTCCACCACTTCACCTATCTGAATATTCCGATCGAAGGTACCGCAAATTCCAACCTGCAAAACAAGGTCATAATTCATTTTATTCAATACATCAGTCAAATGAAATGTTGTTGCCATGCTGCCAACACCCGTAATGAGCAGGTCAACCTGCAATGTATTTATTAAACTGACTTTTGTATTAAGCCCTCTGTTTACATTGGTAACGTTGTTTCCTAAAAGGGGAGATACCTCATTTATTGTTGCCGAAACCAGGAGTACGTTCACGAAGCGAAGGTAGGGGATGATGGGTAAATATGGGAAAGTGGGTAATGTATTCTCAATTGAATGAATTCGGTATCATTCATGCCCCCTCAATATCACCCCACGATGGAAAGGACAATTCAATATTGTAAGCTTTAAATTTTGAGATATCTAAATCAGCGTAAATCCGCCAGATCCGTGTCATCAGCGTTTCTGTATTTATTCTTCCGAACATTGGTATGCCGATTTCACAGAATTCCTTAGTTTTAACCACCAAACCTGATCTGATGATAAAACCGCTATCCATTTTAATTTCTACTTTAATACTGGTTTCGATCATATATTTTTCTTCCCCTGTAGAAAATATATTTAATGAAGAAGATGAAAATGAACTTTCAGAATTTGTTGCCAATGCTGAATTTGACCTTTTGCGCACAGCCGATCCTTCTACCGGAAAAATTCCGTCGGGAGCTGTGATGAAAGCATTTAATGAATTAAAACAAAGAGGATTTTATAAGAGTGGAAATGCATCATCAAAAATGGATGACTTTACTTTTGGCTGGGAAAATATCGATGATTTTTTTCCCTCTCTCGCCATCACAAAATTAACCTACGACCCCGATGCTCCTGAGAAATTTTATTTCTGTACGGGAGAGGGATGGTATAATGCAGATGCGGTGAAAGGTGCCGGCGTTTTTGTTTCTAATGATGCTGGTATATCGTGGAACCAGCTTGCATCAACTGATACTTTCACATTTGATTATTGCCAGGATATGGTAATTCAACCCGGCACGCATAATATTTTTGTTGCAACGAGAACCAGCGGTTTAATGCGTTCAGATGATGGCGGTGCAACATGGCAAAAAGTTTTAGGTATAGGTGCGGGTTCAACAAAAAATACCATGTGCGATATTGAATTAACTGCCGATGGAGGAATATTCGTAGCCGTTGGAATTTTTGAAACAGATGGAATTTATTATTCTCCAACAGGTGATTACGGAACATTTATTAAGCAAACAACGGGATTACCATTGTCGGGTTATTTCAGAATTGAGATCGCAACAGCCCCATCTGATCCCGATGTGGTGTACGCAATTTATTGTAACAATTCCGATTATAAAGTGCGGGGAATATTTAAAACAACTGATAAGGGTGCGAACTGGACAGAAATAAATACGCCGGATAATAATCTTGAGTTTGCCGCCAAACAGGCATGGTATGATCTGTCGATGGGAGTTGATCCAAATAATCCTGATGTGGTTGCGATCGGTGGTTGCATATCTGGCGGACAAGAAATGGCGGTGATACCTGGGAGCGTATGACAACCGGCGGCCTGGATAGCGTGCTGATCAGATATGTGCATGTCGACCAGCATGAAGTTACATTCAGAAATTCTGATGAGGTTTATTTTGGAAATGATGGCGGAATTTGGAAATGTATGGATTTTACTGCCGAGCACCCGTTTATTTATCCGAGAAATACAGGATATAATGTAACGCAATTTTATTCCGTTTCTATTCACCCCTTTGAAAATGTTCCGCAGTTAATGGGAGGAACTCAGGACAATGGAACACCATATACTTACGACGACGGCATTGCAGAATATAAATTTGTTTCAGGAGGTGATGGTGCATTTACTGCTTTTAATTTTAATAACCCGTCAACATTTTATACTGCATCACAGCTGAGAAGATTTTTCCGACTCGACAATAGCGGATTTGAAATTCCAGATACAATTACTAATCATTATCTCAGCAGCACAAATGTTTTATTTATTAATCCTTTTGATATTGATGCAACTGATCCTGAAATTTTATTTCAATGCAGCAGTAAAGGATTATGGCGATTGGATAATGCATCTGTTGCCGATACGATGGATTGGGTGAAGGCCGCAACAATAAGTGGCGTATTAACCGCCGTTGCAACATCGGCAGATGCACCCGGAATTGTTTATATGGGAAAAACTTCTGCAACTGCCGATATTTATAAACTCGACAACGGTTATATTTCTGATTCTACAACAGCACCTCTTACACTTGATCCAAATGATATGCTGCCTGATGCAGGATTTACAGGTCAGGTTTATTGCTCAAGTATTGTTGTTGATCAACATGATGCAGATCATGTAATTGTCACGTATTCAAATTACGGTGTTGAAAGTATTTGGGAAAGTGAAAATGCCTTGAGCCTTTCACCGGTTTGGATAAATATTGAAGGTGATATTCCTGATATACCGGTTTATTGGAGCGCAATACATCCACTGCACGTAAATGTCTTATATGTCGCCACTGAAATAGGTGTTTTTTATACAGATAATGTTGATGGTGAAACAACGCATTGGATACCATGCACAAATTTTCCGCTTGTGCGTACTGATATGCTGCGGGTGCGTGAAAATGATCTCACGATTGCAGCCGGTACACATGGAAGAGGAATCTGGCAGTCGCACCTCGATGTTGATGGTTTGAATAATGATATTATTTGGTTTGACAGAGGCCCGGTGAATGTTGGGGGAAGAACCAGGACGATAATGGTTGATCCAAATGATCCAAGCGGACAAACTGTTTGGGCGGGAAGTGTTGCAGGGGGATTATGGAAAACTACCGCGATAGACATGGTTCCTGTCGACAAGCCTGAAACGGTAAATTTTACCATTGAAATTTTTCCTAACCCGGCATCAGGTATGTTCCAGTTGAATTTTAATGCCGGAAACAATCAACCTGTGCGAATAGACCTCGTGGATATCCAGGGAAATTATGTCAGCAAGATCCTGGATAAAAATACCTCGGGCGAACAACGGCTCCAGGTGAAGGTTCCATCGGGTATTTCTAAGGGGATTTATTTTATCATTGTAAAATTAGGCAGTGATCAAATTGTTAAGAAGTTAGTAATAAGCTGAGCGCATCTCGGCATGTAACATTAAGAACCAATTGTGCGTAACATATTAAGTCGTGAACTAATTTATGGAAATTATCAAACAAACGGCAGTCATATTCGGACTGCTATTTATTATTTCGGGCCTGATAATTTATTGGGCGATAAGATTAATTTTTCCTGAGAGAAACAAACTGCGTTTTAATAAAGGAATGGTTAAAGATGAATCAGGGGAACAGATCAATTCTCCCCGTTACTGATTAAAAGTTTATATTTTAATTGTCAACCTGATTCGTTCCGAGCGATGATAAGCGGTTCTTTATTTGTTAAATTCCGTGCCCCTTCGGGGCAGCGTCTTTGTGGAGGGTCTCTATGTTACAAACATTTGACCCCTCTGGGGTCATTATCCTTTTTTTTCACGCAGAGTCGCAGAGCCGCAGAGAATTGGCCTTCAAATAAATAATAGCGTATCCGCTTCATCCGTGTGCTTTGTCTTTACCAATATTTGACCCTCTGGGGTCGTTATCCGTTTTTTTTTAATTTATTTTTCTAAAAAAAATCCGTCTTTAATCAGCTGCATCAGCGTCATCCGTGTGCTTTGTCTTTTTGACCCCTCTGGGGTCATGAACAGCCGTTTCACGCTCCGAAGGATCCTGCGGAAGAGTCGCAATGGCAAAGTAAGCAAAGCAACAAATAAAAAAATCCGTCTCACATGGTGCGAGCGTCCCCGCTCGTTCCCAACCTATGTTAGATCGCAATAAATTATTCTACAATAAACTTTCCGTTTTCCTTTACCTTCCTGTGATCAGAAATTTCATAGAAATAAATCCCTGTGCTTAATTTACTTGTATCGATGATCGCTTTTGAATTATTATTTGATTTTGTTAGAACCAGTTTTCCCGCTTCGTCGAAAATGCTTACTGAAAAAATACCATTTCCTTCAATAACAAATAAATTATCTGCAGGATTTGGATATGCTTTTATTAAAGCGCCGTTGTTTGAATTAATATTTACCTGCGGGTTTATTTCCGGGCAATCTGTAATTTGAAATCTGCCAGGGCCGCCATAAACACCTATGTCGTTGATGACTGTTGCATGCGAGGGATAATATGTGATCCCTTCGATCAGTTCATCTTCGGGGTCGTTGTAAATTATATCCGGGTTGCCGGCATCAACGCAGGGAGATAACGTATCAATTAAAAAACACATAACAGTATCAAGAAATAAAGGATCGAGATTAATATTCCCAATTCCAACAACATCATTTTGAATATCAGAATAATTTGTTGCCAGCGTTCCTCCCGCCATATAAATTGCATTGCCTGTTGTTTGACTATTATCCCAAATAATACAATTCAACACATTTAAACTGATAGTAAAAATATAGATGCCCCCGCCTTTACCACCATAAGGTCCGCCACCGGATGAAATATTATTTGTTATGGTGCAATTTGTTACGTCTAAAATCTGTGCTGATGATGAACCGGTGGCCCAAAGTCCGCCACCGCCAAAATCATTTCCACCGCTGTTGTACGCAACTAAATTGTTTTTAAATATCGCATGGTCGCACCAGTTAAATACAACACCACCGCCATATCCCGTTGCTTCATTATTAATGATCACATTATTGTGAATTTCAACATTGCTGTCTCCACAACGCATTCCGCCACCGCCGGTACTTTCCACGCCTGTTTCATTGGTAATGTGATTATTGATGATATAATTATACCTGATGATGGGTGAACTTTCTGTAATTAAGATTCCTCCACCTTCACGATATGTTCCTGCTCCGTGTTCATCGAGCCATTTTGTTCCTGTGCCACCGGTAATTGTAAATCCCTGGATAATGCATGAAGCATTTTCTCCGGAAATGATCAGGATAACACTGGCAGTATCTATATGAGTTGGTGTACTGCCGTTAATTATGGTATTAGCAATATCAGAGTAATCTGAGGTCAGGTAGAAATTACTCGTGAGCAGAATATTTTTTCCATTGAGATTTATATTTTCGAAATATTCACCGGGTGCCACTACCACTGTATCACCGCTTACTGAATTGTTGATTCCCGCCTGGATAGTAGGCTGGTCAACAGGAACGTTTATTA
>JBIOHA010000175.1:0-6161 GCA_044448625.1 Chitinophagales bacterium
ATTCATGGATGATGCCTCCGAATTCTGAAGTTAATCCCCCATTCACACAACCGGTAATCGTATTATTATAAATATTGATGGTATTGGTAAATCCCCCGGTTAAACTTCCACCTGTAATATAAATTCCTTTGTTATAACCTGAATTCAGCATCGTGATCGTATTATCATAAACATCTACATTGCTGTTGTTCGGATTTTGTACCCATATTGCATAAAGTGTCCATGGTGAACCTGTTCCTCCATTTAAAATATTATTGGCAACTATTACATGTTTTTGATATAAGGTATAAATTGGTTGTGCTAATGAAGTGATCCCATAATCAATTATTGTATTTCCGCCGCCAACTCCAATTGTGCAATTCAAGTCATGGTAATTTGATGAATATCCCGAAAGATAAATTCCGGAATAAATATTTTTTATTGTATTGGAATAGTATGAATTATTATTGCATTGTCCACCTGCATTATTCACATTCACTGCAGCGCCTGTACCACCATTTACATTCGATTGAAAAATGCCTTTTGTATATGTTGAATTAATTGACAACGAAATATTACAATTGCGAACCGTGATATAATTACATGCATCCGTATTTATTTTGGTGAGAAAAATTCCGTATTCAATAATGGATGTTGCAGTTGCTCCCGTATAATTTTCCAAAAAATCGATGCCATCGATTGTAACATAGTCCGTACTAAATATCTCCAGAAAACAATCAGCATTGCCTGATGCCGCCACACTCAGCACTCCACTTCCTGCCGCACTCGATTGTATTAAAGGATTTGCACCCGCACCGCTTTTTTGAATAAGAATTGGATTTGCTACAGTGGCCGTCGTAGTGCTGATGGTCATATTCATCGATGTCTCCGAATGTCCGGCTGCAACATCAATCGTCAATCCACCTGCAGGCACACCACCCGCATTGAGTGCTGTAATAGCCGAAGCAACTGTAGGATAAGTTCCAGGTACCGTCCAAGTAACCTGCCCACCCACAGCATCTGACAACAATAAAAAACAAATTGCTGAAAGGGTTTTCAATAACCGATAGGAGCGTAACGGTTTCATTACATGTGTTATGGTTTGGGGAGGGCTATGCGAAAATGGTGCCGGGGTGGAGAGAGGAATTAACTACAACTAATAGGAGAACAAAGTCAGCGGTTGCCGAACGTGTGGGGCACCAGAGAGGACGCTGGCGCCATGTGGAGAGGAATTACCTACAACAAATAGGAGTAAAATGACAGCGATTGCTGGACATGTGGGGCACCAGCGAGGACGCTGGCAAAGGTAGCTTCTGACACCGCACTTACTGCCCACTGTGACTGTGACTGCCCACTGCCTATTCCCCCTCAATACCCTGGATTCTGCGTCAAATTTGGATTTGCAATTACATCTGCTGCGGGAAGCGGATAGAGATTCAAATAGTCGCCAACTGCAGCGCCGTCGAATGATCCACCTTTGAATGCCCAGATATAAGATGCGCTGGTAAACAATCCGTATCGGATGAGGTCGGTACGTCGGTAGCCCTCCCATTGTAATTCTCTTCCTCTTTCATCCAAAACAGTGGTGGGATCTATTGAGCCGAGGTTATGCAGTGCATCACCATAAGCACGTTCACGCAACATATTTACATAAGTTAATCCAAGTCCGGCATCACCAGCACCGCGGACAGCGCATTCGGCGTACATCAGCAGCACATCGGCATAGCGGAAAAGCGGGAAGTCGATATCGGCATAGTCGCCTGATTCATCGGAACCGGGAATAGCGGCAAATATCTGTTCACTTGATACGGTATCAGCAGCGGTAACTTCATAAGTGCCTATGCCGCCTGTGCCCGAAATAAAGCTGGCGATCTGGCTTGTACCGTTAACACCGTAGCCAGCCAAATTTTGTCCCACCTGGATATTTCCGGAAGCAACATCTGTAACAGTGAGTGTGGTATTATCTATCGAGCCGGTAAATTCAGCAAGGGAAGTGGATAGTACATTCCTCCATTTTGCTACGGGATAACCGACAACAAAAGTGCTCAGCTCAGCATCTGCGGTAAAATCCAAGGTCTGTCCGAAAGTGAAAAACATATTTCTCGAATCATCGGCATCGGGAAACAGGTTGGCAAATTCGGGTGTGGCCCTGTTTCCTCCCCAGCCGAATTCAACACCGAAATAAGAGAAGTCGATGGTGCTCATCGAATCGCCACCAATGGAAGCATGGGTTAAAAATGTAGTGCCTCCAAATGTTTGGGTAAATCTTCCGTCGAAGGTAATGGGAAAAATGATCTCGTTTGAATTATTATTATCTGCAACAAATAAGTGATCGTAAACGGGTTCAAGCGTATATCCGCCTTCTGCAATTATTTTTTCGCACCAGGTCTTACAATCATTATATCGCGGGGTGCCGGAATACACTTCTGCATTCAAATATATTCTTGCAAGCATTGTCCATGCGGCGGCTTTATCAGCTCTTCCGTATTCATTTGCATGTGGTGCAGGTAATTCTGCTTCAATGGCAATTAATTCCGATTCGAGATAATTAAATAAATCGGCCCGTGAAATTGGATCGGGATAAAAAGCCCCCACTTCATTTTCTTCTGTAATAAAAGGAACCGTTCCAAAAAGGTCCATTGCATGAAAATAACTTAATGCACGCAAGAAACGTGCTTCTGTTTTATATCCCCTTATCAATTGCTGATCGGCATCTGAAAAACCACGTTCACTCATTTTATCATCAGCAGCTTCGCGAATAAATTCATTGCACAATGGAATCTGGAAAAATATCCTGTAATACATCGCATTCACAAATGAGTTGGTACTCGACCATTGCATTTTATTTAATTCGGGAATTCCGGGATCGCTCCAGGCACATTTTGCTTCATCGGTTGGCAGCTCCTGCAAATTCCATAACACGCGGAGATATTGCGAAAATCCTTCGTCAATACCGAGGATATCAGGATTGCCGGCAGGACCTTCATTTCCGGAAATAGCAAGTCCCGCATATAATTTCGCGAGCACATGGACATAATTTGCGGGATCTTCATATACATCGGCAGCATCAATTCCATATTTTGGATTGAGATCAAGGTCGTTAAAGCATGATGTAATGGATACACTTACAAATGCTATTAAAACAACAGAATAAAATATTTTATTTTTCATCACTGGCGGATTTTAAATTTTTAAAGAAATGTTTAATGAATAAATGCGTGGCCTCGGATAAATAGAGTTGTCGATTCCCCCGGCAATTTCAGGATCTAATCCTGAATATGGAGAAACAACAAACACGTTCTGGACAATTGCAGAAACTGTTAGTCCTGCATTATCGTTAAATACTTTTCCAAAATCATAACCAATATTAAAATTATCCATCCGTAAAAACGACGCCTTTTCAATATAGTAATCAGAAAAGAACTGATATGTTTGAAACCCTGTATTTAAATAATCCTGCGATAAATTCTGCATGTAACTGGCACCGGGTATATTCTGATAAATCCCCCTGGTTGAATTGATATTATTATACATGTATTTTCCGTACTCACCCCTCAACGAAAACCCTGCGCTCCATTTTTTGTATTTGAAACTTGTATAAAATCCAACATAAAGGTCAGGGGTTGGGTTTTCCCCGAAAACAAGATCATTTGAATTAATTATGCTATCGCCATTCTGGTCAACATATGATCCTTCAATCGGATTACCGTCTTCGTCATAATTTTGTTCATACGAATAAAAAGTATTTGCGGCTTGCCCTACAGCTTGTATCTGAATTGTATTTCCAATACCACCGGAAATTCCACCAACAAGAATTCCTATCGACGAAGTATCCTGTATCTTGGTAAGATTGGTGATCTCATTTTTATTAGCTGTGGCATTGATCCCAAATTCAAAATTTATATCCTTTTTATTTATTGCAATAAAATTCAGGCTTGCTTCCACACCCGTATTTTCCATGCTTCCCACATTGGTCAATATCTGGTTGGTGAAATTTGTGCCTGCGGGAATTGGAATTGTTGCCAAAAGATCATCAGTAATCTTTTTATATACATCCACGCTTCCTGAAACTTTATCTCCTGCAAACGCGAAATCCAATCCGGCATTAAAGCTGGAAGTTTCTTCCCATTTAATATTCGGGTCATAACCGTCAGGACGCAATAAATAATAAAACTTATCACCAAACTGGTATTGAGCAGTTGATGTACTGGAATCATAATTTGCGATATAAGGATAATCATAAAAAATATCCTGCTGTCCGGTTATTCCGTAACCCAAACGCAGCTTTAAATACGTTTTGGAATTTTCCATGAATTTCTCTTCACTAATTATCCATGCGGCGGCAACAGATGGAAATAATCCCCAGCGGTTGTCTTTGCTAAATCTCGATGAACCATCTTCGCGAATGGTACCGGTAAGTAAATATTTACCGTGGAAATTTAAATTTAGTCTTCCATAAAATGATATCAGCGTATTTTCTGTTTCGAAAGGAATACCAGCAGCGGTGATCGTGTCGCCCAAAAAATTTAAACTCGGAAATGAAGGCGATTGCGTCAGCCAGTTTTGATATGAATAACCGGCAGTGAAATCAATATTACTTTCTATTTTTTTAAGTTCATGTTTGTAATTGCCATACGCCTCGAGCAATTTATTGTTTTTCATTTGCTCGTATTGATTATTTACACCGTGATTGGAAAATGATGATGCAGCCTCAGCGGGAACAACAACAGTGCCCTGACTGTTCACATGGTCAACACCTAAATTGATAACACCGTGCAAATTTTTTAAGATGGCATAATCGAGTTTTATATTTCCGATGAAACGGTTTACATCACTTTCATCATCTCTCTGAAATAATAATCCAACAGGGTTTTTTGGCGCAAGCCCGATCAATCCGCTTGCATTTTGCCATTCAAAATATCCCCCGTATTCTGATGACTCATCAAAAACAGGTTGAGTTGGGTCAAAAGTTATTGCCGATCCTATCGAACCCTGATCGGCAAAGAAATTATCAGTATGATTGAATTTTCCATTTCCTTCCACCTTTAATTTTCCATTTAAAAATGTTGGTGTTAAACTCAGTGTTGAACCCATCCTGTTTAATTGCGAACGGTCGAGCACACCCTGGTCAACTAAATATTCAAGATTTATTCTATAGGGAATATTGGACAACCCTCCTGAAAATGTAATGTTATTATCAGATGCGATTCCAAGCCGGTATAATTCTTTTTGCCAATCGGTATTTTCTGTTCCAAGCAATGCCTGTTGAGTAACTGTTCCGTTATTATTTATTTCTGATCTCAGTTCATCTGCAGATAAAACATCAACATATCCCGTTACCTGTGAAAACGATTCTGTAGTTGAAAAATTAATATGAAATTTATTATCGGCAACTCCTTTTTTCGTGGTGATGATAATTACACCGTTTGCTGCTCTTGATCCATAAATAGCAGCTGCAGAGGCATCTTTCAGAATGGTCATGTTTTCAATATCGTTCGGATTGATGAGGCTAAGTGCATTGCCTGATCCATTAATGCCATTATTGTCAACCGGAACACCATCAATAACTATAAGCGGATCATTACTGGCATTTAATGAAGTACCTCCCCTTATCCTTATCCTGCTACCGGCTCCTGGCATTCCACCGTTTGATGTGATCTGAACTCCCGGCACTTTTCCAACTATCAATTGCTCAGGAGTTGTGATATTTCCTGTTTGAAAGTCTTCAATTCCCACGTTGGTAATAGAACCGGTAAGGTCTTTCGACTTTATGGTTCCATATCCCACAACCACTGCCGCTTCCAGCATTAATGCATCTTCCTCCATGGTCATATCCTTTTTCATATTTTGACCGGCAGATAGCGTAACCGATTCGGTGACCTTTTTAAAACCGATATAGTTATAGCTGATGGTATATGTACCTGCAGCATCAAATGCAAGGATATAAATTCCGTCAAAATCTGTTACCGCACCTTTATTCAGACCCTCAACCAGAACCGTAACGCCTGGCAGTACTTCGCCTGAAGCATCTTTCACTGTGCCGGTTAAGGTGGGGGCCTGTCCGAAAATTACCAGTGGCAGTAAAAAGGCTACCAACAGCATGGCTCTTCCTATAAGTAGATTAATTTTCATCATGTACTTTTTTTTGATTTGGTTTTAACAATATAAACCCTGAGTTGAGG
>JBIOHA010000176.1:0-6161 GCA_044448625.1 Chitinophagales bacterium
CCCTTATGGTTTCTATCTACATCAAAAGGACTCTATGAAGACCCAGAGGGTACACAGACAATATCTTCTCCTTCTTCTTCGTCTTCGAGGGGTACATCTGCCAATGAATCCAGAGAAGGTTGTGATTCACTCTTTATATCCCATTTACCAGGGTCAAAATATATATGTTCAAGTTTATAGGTTCTTCTGAAATCCATAACAAAGGTCATCATATAATTTTGAACAATGGTCATTTCATCAATATCCAATGGCTTCTTTTTCATGAGATCCATTTCTTTGTAGATCTCCTCAATTGCTTTTTCGCAAACTTCATTTCCAACTTCTGTTTCAATAGAAAAATAGCTCGCATGATTAAAATGTGTGATCGCGGAATGAATGCCGTAGGTATATCCCTTATCCTCCCTGATATTTGTCATCAACCTTGAACCAAAATATCCTCCGAAGGCAGTATTTAAAATATTGAGATCAGGATAGTCGGGATGCTTTTTGGAAATTGTCAATCCACCAATACGCACCGACGACTGAACAGAATCCTCTTTTCGAATAAAAAAATTATTTTCCGGGGCAGTATCAATTGATTTATCTGTTGCAGATATCACCTTTCCATTTTTAGTATAGTTGCCAAAGTGCGTGTTGATCAACTCAATTGTATCGTGCTGAATTTTTCCTGAGACAAAGATCGTGGCATCGGCAGGATTATAATGTATGCGATGATAACTTTTTAATATTTCACCATTGATCGCATCAAGGTCCTTTTCAAATAGCACATATCCATATGGATGCTCTTCGCCGAATAAAACATTATTGAACTTTCTGTTTGCATGAAAATCTGTATTTTGTGCATTGATCTGCAACTTTTGTTTTTGTTTTTTTACAAAATGTTCCAGTTCATCATCAGTAAAAGATGCATCTGTTAATATTTCTTCAGCAACGGGCAATATTTCCTTCAGGTATTTCCCTAAACAAAATATCGAAACTGCAGTATCATCATGTGCGTGGTGTATTTCAAAATGCGCCCCGTAAAATTCTATGATATCTGCAATTTGTTTGTTTGTTTTTGATGAGGTGCCCTTTTTCATTAAATTGCATACGGCACGGCTAACCACTTTTTGAGGTTCATACCAGCGCCCTGCATGAAATTTTAATTCCACGCGAATGAGATCTTCCTCTACACCGTCAACATAATACAGGTCGGTGCCGTTAAATAATTTGGTTGTTTTAAAATTATTTATTTCTAACCTGTCGATCTTATTTAATTCCGGTGCTATCCTCTCCATATTTTTATTTAGCTTATCATTTAATCTTTTCCATAATACAGGGTGCTGCATTTATCCTCAGCGAGATAATGCTTTGAAGAATTCAATATATCTTCTGCCGTAACATTTAAGAAGCGTTCCATCTCGTTGTTTACAAGGTCGGCACCTTCTAGCATTTCAGCCATAGCAAGCGATTCTGCTTTATTCAATACCCCGGTATAGCCACTGGCAATATCCATCTCAACGGTATTTTTTACACGTTGCAATTCTCTTGGCTCTACTAATTCATTTTGAATTTTGCCAAGCTCTTCTTTAATTCCTGCTTCAGCCTGATCGTAAGTAATTCCTTCTGATAATTTTCCAGTGATGATGAACATACCGGTATCTATACTTCCTGTAACATAGCACGACATGTCGGTAAATAATTTCTTTTCCTTTTTTAAAACATGCTGCAATCTCGATGAATCACCAGAACCCAAAATATCTGATAATAAATTTACCGGGTAATAATCTTTTTCGACACGACCGGGCATTTTCCATGCTTTATAGATCACGTTAACCGGAACATCTTTCTTTACCGATAAAAATTTTGCTTTTGTTTGCAATGGTTCTTCAGGATATTTTATTCCAATTTTTTCACCTGCTTCGATCTTTCCAAACCATTTTTTTGCAAGCTCAAGCGCTTTATCAGTTGTTATTCCTCCGGAGATGGTGAGTATCGCATTATTTGGACGGTAATATTTATAAAAAAAATTCTCAACATCTTTTAATGTTGCATCCTGCACATGTTTTAATTCTAATCCTATCGTAGGCCATTGATAGGGATGTTTTTCATATACCAGCTTTCTCAAAATATGCCAAACGTCACCATAGGGGCGATTGATATAATTTTCTTTGAATTCTTCACAAACAACATTTCTTTGCACTTCTAACGATCGTTCTGAAAAATCCAGTTGCAGCATTCTGTCGCTCTCCAGCCAAAGTGCAGTTTCAATATTGCTGAATGGGAGGATGTCGTAATAATTGGTAAGATCATTCGTGGTAAATGCATTATTTGTTCCACCGGCCAGTTGTAATTCAGTGTCAAAATCCTGGATATTTGCAGAACCTCCAAACATTAAATGCTCAAATAAATGCGCAAAGCCGGTTTTTGAAATATCCTCATCGCGGGCACCAACCTTATATAAAACATTCACTGCACAAAGCTGGGTGCTGTGATCTTCATTAATAATTACCGTAAGCCCGTTGTCTAATATAAATTTTTGAAATTGGATCATATTGTAAAATAACTGCTATTAAGAAAGTTGGTTCAGTGTACTGCGCCAGCTAAAAATAAAAAAGCACCGCAGGGTGCTGATTTCAATTAATATTCTATGTGGGCCTGCTTGGGATCGAACCAAGGACCCCCTGATTATGAGTCAGGTGCTCTAACCATCTGAGCTACAAGCCCTGCTTAAAAGGGATTGCAAATATAATATGTTTTCCCTTTTCCGAACCGGAAGCATATTCCTTTGTTTTAATTTTGTGTTGATGAATTTAAGTGAGTTGTATACGAAGGCCCTCAACCTCGAATTCCTTTCTGTGGAAGAAGGCGTTTACCTTTTTGAAAATGCGCCTACTCCGGAACTGATGGAAGTCGCCAATACCTTGCGCATTCGAAAAAAGAAGAGCAATAAAGTAACATGGATCATTGACCGAAACCTGAATACTACAAATATTTGTGTTGCCAACTGCAAGTTTTGCAATTTTTATAGGGTTCCAGGCCACCCGGAAGGATATATTACCGACAAAGAGACTTACCGCAGGAAGATCGAAGAAACCATTAAATATGGCGGAGATCAATTGTTATTACAAGGTGGTCATCATCCGGATCTCGGGTTGGAATTTTATGTGAAAACGTTCAGAGAAATAAAAGAGATGTTTCCGCAAATTAAATTGCATTCACTTGGTCCTCCGGAAATACATCATATTGCAACACTTGGAAATTATAGTTACGAATATGTGCTTACGGAATTAATTAAAGCCGGGCTCGACAGTTTGCCGGGTGCCGGAGCAGAAATTCTTGTCGACAGAGTGAGAAAAATAATTTCCACCGGAAAATGCCTGAGCGATGAATGGCTCAACGTGATGCGTGTTGCACATAAATTAAATCTGACTACAAGTGCAACGATGATGTTTGGACATATTGAAACAATTGAGGAACGGTTTATTCATCTCGAAAAATTACGACAGGTGCAGAGTGAAAAACCTGCAGGGGCAAAAGGATTTCTCGCATTTATTCCCTGGACATTTCAGGATGTAGATACGATTCTAAAAAAGATACGCCGTGCTAAAAATGACACCACCCCTGATGAATATATCCGGATGATTGCCATGAGCAGAATATTTTTACCGAACGTCGAAAATATTCAGGCAAGTTGGCTCACCGTTGGAAAAAATGTTGCACAAATTTGTTTGCATGCAGGCGCAAATGATTTTGGAAGTATCATGCTGGAAGAAAATGTTGTGAGCGCTGCAGGAGCACCACATCGGTTTACCTATAAATCCATTCAGCAAGCTATTCGTGAGGCTGGGTTTGAGCCGCAGTTGAGAAATCAGCAATATGAAGATCGGGAGATACCCGTGGAGATTGAGGAACAGGTGATTGATTATTGATGACGGGAGCCAGGAATCAAGAGCCAGGAACCAGGATCCCCACCCGAATGACCGAAACCAATTTATTATTATTAAGTCAAAACATCATTCGGTCGGGCGAGCAGGAATCAGGATAAACAGCAGTTCACCCAGAACCCAGAACTCAGAACAAAAGAAATAGAATATTTGTGCGACGAATTACTGCTGATATTATTTATCCGATTACTTCACAGCCAATAACTGATCATGTTTTATTAATTGATGATGCCGGTAAGCTCACTGGTATTTTTCATAAGGATAAATTTGAACCATCAACTGTTGAATTTTATAACGGAGCTTTGGTGCCGGGATTTATTAATACCCATTGTCATCTCGAATTATCACATCTCAAAAATAAATTTCCTGAAAAAACAGGGTTACCTGAATTCTTGATGCTGGTAACCAAACAACGCGAAACAGATATAGAACAAATTAATGCCGCGATAATTGATGCAGAAAATGAAATGATAAAAAATGGAATTGTTGCGGTGGGTGATATTTCAAATAATCAAAATACATTTCATCAAAAAACAAAACGCAATTTATATTATCATACATTTATTGAATTGATATCATTCAATCCAGCTAACGCAAATTCAATTTTTGATAAGGGGGAGGAATTATATAATACTGCAGCAGGACTTGGACTATCAGCATCATTGGTTCCGCATGCACCATATAGTGTTAGCAAAGAGTTAATTCAGCTCGTCACGAATCATTGCTATGAAATTAATAAACCCACCTGCATTCATATGCTTGAGAGCAATGATGAAAATGAATTGTATGTTCGGGCAACGGGATCATATAGAAAATTTTACCGCGAATTGAATGTTGACATAAAACATTTTTCGCCAACCGGAAAAACATCGCTTGAAAGTTTATTGCCATTTTTTAATCGCGGAGTAAAAACTCAATTGGTGCATAATACCATTGCAACGGAATGGGATGTTCAATGGGCAGAAAATATTAACCCGAATTTATTCTGGTGCTTTTGTCCTAATGCCAATTTATTTATTGAAGATCGCATTCCTGATATTCCGATGTTGATGAAACATGTGCAATATATTACAATAGGAACCGACAGCCTTGCATCCAACCATGGATTATCTGTATTAGACGAATTAAAAACAATTCAAAATAAATTCCCCGAGATAAAAACAAATGATCTGCTGCGATGGTCTACTTTATATGGCGCAAAGATATTGGGGATAGAGGCACAATTCGGCTCTTTAGATATTGGAAAAACTCCGGGCTTGAATTTAATCGAAAACCTGCAACCGGAAAATGATTTGTTAAAAAAAGGTGTCGTAAAAAAGATCTTATAGCATTGGTTACTCATTTGCATTGCGTTGGGCAGATGTTTTTGACAATAATCAGACATTTACCCTGAGCGTATTTACAGTGGCGATCAAAATTTGTTTCCAACTTTTTTTATTGGGTTAAGAAGCAGCCTGGTGAATAATGGCTTCCTCTTTCGATTTGGCTGGACGCCTTTTTTAAGCGATAATGACAATGATGAGATCAAATTCATTCCTTATATGGCCGGAATTTCGCTGGAGTATTCGTTCTAAGATGTCTAAACTTTAATTTTCTTTATTCCGCATCTCCCGCATCCTCAACTTTTCTTCCTCTGTTTGGAATCGGTAAATAAACTCATTCGTTTTTTCAAGCCAGTTCAGCTTTTCTTTTAGAGTAAATTTAGCATAGGCTTCAATTTGTTCATCAGATACAGTATAATTAAATCCTTTATTTGCATTCTCTTTTTTTGGAATGATAATTTTATTCATTTTTTAAGAATTTTGGAAAGCAAAATAACATCATCAATATCTTGTTTCCTGTTTGAATATTTTTTCAATTCAATCAGATGCTCAATAGAAACAAGGAATAATTCAAGATCTCTATCTTTTCTAATTTCCTTTTCGATCCACATCTCATTAAAATCAAAGGGTGTATCCACAAGTATATCAAGTGTTGCATAACCTGATCGCGAATTGTAAAATGAATAGGCGATCATATTCTTTTCTCTTTTTAAATTATCCCGGGTTGTTTTGTTGATTAGACTTTTTAACGAAACTGGCAAGGCTGAAGAATACATTAAAAATTTCATCGCAGTTTCAAATTCTGTAATATTATCTGGATGAATTATTGAATCAATACTCTCCTTCTTCATTTTAAATATTTCACAGAAACCATCATTATCTAAATCAACAAATTCATTTTCATCAACGTCAG
>JBIOHA010000177.1:0-6160 GCA_044448625.1 Chitinophagales bacterium
GATATTTTGCCGATGCCGACCTGGGCCTGGGATGCGGGCTTCCTACTGAATTTGCCGAAATAAAAACCGGAGATACTGTGGTTGACCTTGGAAGCGGTGCGGGTAACGATGCATTTATTGCACGTTCAATTGTGGGGGATGATGGAAGGGTGATCGGAATAGATATGACGGAAACCATGATCGACCTTGCGAAGAAAAATGCAGCCACATTAAAACTGGATAATGTTGAATTCAGGTTAGGGGATATTGAGCATATTCCAATCGGTAATAATAAAGCGGATGTGGTGGTGAGTAATTGCGTTTTAAATCTTGTTCCGAATAAATTAAAGGCGTTTACAGAAATGTACCGGATAATTAAACCGGGAGGTCATTTCAGTGTTTCAGATATTGTGTTGGTTGGAAATTTACCTGAAGAAATAATTAAAGATGCGGAGATGTATGCAGGTTGTGTTTCAGGCGCTATTCAAAAAAACGATTATCTCGATATGATCAAAAATGCGGGATTTGTAGATATTAAAATAAACAAAGAAAAAGCGATAATTATTCCTGATGAGATCTTATCAAATTTTCTCAGCATCGAACAAATAAGTAATTTTAGACAAGGCAGCATTGGTATTTACAGCATTACGGTGTATGGTGAAAAATCAAAAACCTGTGGTTGCGGTACGGAATGTTGTAATTAATAAATTATTTCGATGAACAAAGGCGATTGGATACAACTATTAATGATCATTGCAGTGTTTACTTTTTTGGGACTGCTTATTTATTCAATCATTAATTTCCCAGCCTGGGTTACAGGATTAATTGTTGTTTTGTATTTTATTGGTTATAGGATAATTGCTGCCAGAATAAAATTGTGAATGATTAATTAAAAAATAACCATTGTTTCTGAATGGGTACCGAATTCATCTGTTAGCCTTATCAAATAAATACCTTTCAACAGATCAATATCAATTTTTGTTGAATGATCGAGGATCACCTGTTGGTTAACAATTATCTGACCTTCGGCATTCACAATTATTAATTCTGAGGCCTGGTTAATAAAATCACTTATTATAGTAAATCCATTTCCATCATTTGGATTTGGATAAATTTTTATCTGACTTATTTCCAGGTTCCCAGTCCCTTCAACAATTACTGACAACTCATCGCTTTTATCGGTACATCCATCAATGGTGATCTCCACATAATAATTACCACTCTCTTCGGGGACATATGTTTGGTTGGTTGCCCCAGGTATAATATCACCATCCAAATACCATTGATAAGTGTCTGCAGAAGCTGTGCTCAAAGTTTCTCCATCAAAATCAATAGTTGCTACAATTCCAGTATTTAAAACATCAACTATCAAATAAGTGGTGTCAGCGCAGGGATCTCCCGGCGCTGCTATCAGCATGACTGTATAACTTCCATAATCCGTATAAATATGCGTTGGAGATTCCACTGTTGAATTTGTTCCATCACCAAAATCCCAATAATAATCTCCTCCCCCAGTACTTAAATTTTCAAATACAACTTCCATGCTCCCGCAAATTCCAGGTGTTCCAATTCCGTTTGCTATATAAATGCTTTCAGCCAGCGTGATCGTTATCAATGCTGTATCAGCACATTCGTCTCCCGGCTCTGCAATCAACATTGCGTTATACGTTCCAAAGTCATCATATATATGTACAGGTGTTTCATCAGTAGAAAAAGTACCATCACCAAAAACCCATAAATAATCATCAGCCCCTTCACTCAAATTATTGAAATTAACTTCAAAGTCTCCACAAGTGCCCATGATTGCAGTTGCTTCTGCAGTAAAATAATTTGTACAATCCTCAACAATAATGGTAAAGGTTCTGGAGTGTTTTGAAATTAATAGTCCATCCCGGTATTCTTCTGCAGCTATACCTAACAGGTATCTTCCAGGGGCTGTTGGCGTTCCGGTAATTAATCCTGAGATAGGATCAATTTCAAAAGCCGGATCTGATGTTATTGGATAATCAACAGAAAATCCAGCAGTATAAATAAGCTCGTCATATGGCGGCGGCGATGCAATTGTCGGGGCCGGGTCTCCAAACTCAGCTCCCTGAAACGGTGTATAAAAAACATATACCAGCGAATCGCCATCAAGATCTGTTGCGCCGTGATCGATATACAATGGTTCATTTACGCAGGTTAAATATGGAGGATCAGTAACGAAAACTGGAGAATTATCGATCTCAACCGCATCGGATCTCACTTCCTGGAAAATTGTCATTCCATGATCATCGGCCAATTCAATATTTATGATCTCCGAAGTCCAGCAACAGCGTTGATAAACAATTAAATAAGGATCAGCAGATGTTTCAAGCGTTATAATTTTGGTATAAATTGCCCGCTCCAGGCATACATCATCCAATGTATCGAAGCAGGTATAATTCATATTAATTTCTTCTATTACCGGATCGGTTACTAAGAAATTAAATTCGTAGTCATAGGTCACAGCATTAAATACACTGAAATACGATGTGTTGTCAAATGGAGTAAAACTTGTGCAATCTCTATAAATGATCATTTGCACTTCAAATAATTCGGGTCCGACATTTTTTACGGTGATTTCAGCGCCGGTAATATGGCTGGCATTAGCAGAAAAATGTGTTGCGCAAATAAGAGCAAGAAGAAGGAGTGTCGTTTTCATATTTGGTTATTCCAGGTGATTTAATTCAAATAAAGATAGCGAATTTTTCAGTAAATGAAACCACTGATACTATGATTGTGTTTATGAATTAACTTTACAACTCTAAAATCAACTGAATGATAAAACGTTTGATTCCGGCAATATTTGTGGTCATTACAATTTTTACAATATTCCCTTCCTGTAAAAATTCCTCACAGGATGCTATAAAGGAAAAACGCAAAGATGAAATGCAGAACCGTGAAAACCGGGTAAGCCCGCCGGCAATTGCTGAAGCCACAGTCGGTGGAAATACGGTAACTGTGGATTATAGCTCGCCGAGGGTAAAGAACCGGCCCATCTGGGGCGACCTGGTACCATACAACGAAGTTTGGAGAACAGGTGCAAACGAGGCAACTAAAATATCATTTACAAAAGATGTTTTAATTGAAGGGCAGTCGCTCACAAAAGATACCTATTCATTATTTTCAATACCTGCACCTTATCCGTCAGAATGGACAATAATTTTTAATGTAAATGAAACGCAATGGGGTGCTTTTAAATATGATCAGAGTGAGGATGCACTGCGTGTAAAAGTAAAATCAATTCCACTTGACAATATTCAGGAAAACCTCGTATTCGAGATCGTACCTGATTCTACAAACAATTCAGGAACTGTTAGAATGAAATGGGAAAAACTACAGGTGGATATTAATTTTAAAAATGCCGAATAAATTTTATTGCTAATAAAAGATCATCTCTACAAAAGAAGTTGTATTTGCAGGCGTGGCTACCGAATCGACGAGATTTGAAAATGCAGGATGTGTTGCCCTGATATAATATTTATCTTTATCGAGCCCCTGGATTTCACATTTACCCAGCGAGTCGGTTATTCTTGAAGCATTAGGATAATAATCCAATAAAAGATCTTCATAATTGCTATAGATATTTATCGTGGCTCCGGATACAGCACTATCCGTAACAGGTGATAAATTATAAACATGAATGACATCAAATTTTATAGTGCGATTAAAATTTTCGGTCGCATTGAAATTTTCGTTGGGTAATGGCTCGTTATTGCAGGAAACAATTAAAAATGCGCAAGCGAGTGAGCACCATTTAATTTGAAATGAAATCACTTTGCGAATATATCCCGAAGTATTGCGCATATTGTCAGAAAACTACAATCTAATTTTATCTTTTATTTTCCCTGATCTTTTTGAGTAGCTCTTCTGTAGAGTTTACATCCTCTCCGGTTTTCTTTCCTGCCTCGACAGCAATTACCGCCCATTTTTCGGCAGCGGCAATGTCGCCCGATTTATATAACAACGCAGCATAGGTATCCAGAAGCATATACATTCCATCTTCACTGGCATAAGGCTTTACCCAGGAAATAGCTGTACTGATCAATTCAGGATCAGATGAATTTTCATATATAGCCCATCCTGCATCGTTTGCAAAAAAATCTGTCGCATCTTTTCCACCCCTGTCGATTTTTTTCTGAACCGCTTCAGCATATTGCGGCCATTGCCTGGTCAATTTGTAAAAATATATCCTGCTGTTTTCTATTCGCTCTGTTTTTTCTTCAGGGAAATACTTCTCAATAAGAGAAACCACTTCTTTTAATTCTTTTTGGCTGTTATTGTTTGCCGCAGCACTAAGTCGCGAGTTGATGACACCGCTCATCTTTTCAACCGCTTCCGATTTATACAGTTGCTGATATTTATCATAATTATCAATGAAAAATTGGGTATGCGCAGAATCAATAGGAAAAATAGACATTACTGCCCAATTTATCTCTGTGAAAAGATCATGCTGCGCACGTAAATATGCAGCAATTGAATCCTTATCATATCTTTTAAAAGTTTTTTTATCATCAACATCGGCATTATAAAAAGATCTTTTATAAATATCCGGAAAACCAGGATCCAATATCTTTGAATCGTAAGCAAAAACTTTTTCTTCCTTTATCAACAATGCGTCTTTGTATGACTGCAATTGATCAATTGGATCGGGCATATATCCTTTATCAACTAAAACAAGTTGGCCCTGTGGATTAAAAAATAAAATTGTTGGAAATGCCCTGATCTTGAATTTTTGTGCGAGCTCAATTCCCATCCCCCTTTCACAATCGCTTTTATAACCGATATAATTGGCGTTAATAAAATCGGCAACTGTGCTATTTCCATTATAGAAATTTTTGTCCAACATTTTACATGGACCACACCAGTCGGTAAATGCATCGATAAAAAGATATTTATTTTCCTTTTCAGCGAGAGCTACTGCTTCGCTCCAGGTGCCCTGAAAAAAATTTACCTGTTGAGAAAATACTGTTTGGCAAGCAAGAAGAATTAAAATTAAAATGAATCGCATTCTCAAATTTACTATTTTTTTCGGAAATCAGAAAGATCAAATCAACGCTTTCAGAAGATTATTCATATCTACTTTTTCGCTTACCACTTTTATTACTTCATCAATGTTAATTCTTTCCTGTTGCATGGAATCGCGTTCACGGATCGTTACCGTATTATCTTCCAGTGTTTGATGATCAACAGTAATACAATAGGGAGTACCAATGGCATCCATCCTCCTGTATCTTTTTCCTATCGAATCTTTCTCTTCATAATAACATTGCATGTAAAATTTAATATCATTAAATATCGCTAATGCTTTTTCAGGAAGCCCGTCCTTTTTTACCAATGGCAGAATGGCCACTTTTATCGGAGCTATAGCAGCAGGTAATCGCAATACAGTTCTTGTATCCTCATTCACAGGTTCTTCGTCATAAGCATTGCACATCATCGCCAGAAACATCCTGTCGCAACCAATACTTGTTTCTACCACATAAGGGATATAGTTTTCATTTAATTCGGAATCGAAATACTGTAATTTTTTTCCGCTGAATTCAGTATGCCGGCCAAGGTCATAATTTGTGCGAGAATGAATTCCTTCCAGTTCCTTAAATCCAAAAGGAAAATTAAATTCAATATCAACCGCTGCATTTGCATAATGTGCTACCTTATCGTGATCGTGAAATTTTAACATATCGGGAGAGGTGCCCAAACCCAAATGCCATTTCATACGTGTGGTTTTCCAGTAATTATAATAATTCATTTCCTCGCCAGGTCGAACGAAGAACTGCATCTCCATTTGTTCGAATTCGCGCATGCGAAAAATAAATTGCCGTGCAACAATTTCATTTCTGAAAGCCTTCCCAATTTGTGCTATACCAAATGGAATTTTTTGCCGCGTTGATTTTTGCACATTTAAGAAATTGACGAAAATTCCCTGCGCAGTTTCGGGCCTTAAATAAATAGTATCTGCATCTTCTGAAACCGCTCCGAGTTTTGTTGAGAACATTAAATTAAACTGCCTTACCTCTGTCCAGTTTCTTGAACCAGATTCCGGATCAGCTATTTCACAATCGATAATAATTTGTCTGAGTTCGTCGAGATTGTTTTCATTTAATGCCAGCACAAAACGCTGGTGAATTTTATTTCTTTTTTCTGCAATCTCCAAAAC
>JBIOHA010000178.1:0-6141 GCA_044448625.1 Chitinophagales bacterium
CCACTCACCACTCACCACTCACCTCAATGCGCTTCCAGCCAATTATTCCCCACCCCAACCTCAGCCTCAATAGGCACATTTAATGGAATTGCATTCACCATATTTTCCACAACGAGTTTTTTCAATTCTTCAATTTCACTTTCATGTGCATCAAAAACCAATTCATCATGTACCTGCAACAACATTCTTGATTTAAGGCCCTTTGCTTTAATTGCATGATGAATTTTTATCATGGCAATTTTGATCATATCTGCCGCTGAACCCTGGATCGGTGAATTTACCGCTATACGTTCAGCCTGCGAACGCACGGTATTATTTTGCGAATTGATATCTTTAATATATCGCTTTCTTCCCATCACCGTTTTTGTATAACCATGTGAGCGGGCGAATTCAATATTACTTTCCATTAACGACTTCACACCAGGAAATTGCAAATTATAATTGTCGATGATCTCTTTCGCTTCACTTCTTGAAATATTTAAATTTTGCGATAATCCGAATGCAGTCTGGCCATAAGCAATTCCGAAATTCACCGCTTTTGCTCTTCCACGCATTTCACGTGTCACTTCATTTAATGGAACATTGAATACTTTTGCAGCAGTGGCACTGTGAATATCCATTCCCTGTTTGAATGCGTCTATCATTCCCAAATCATTACTCAATGCAGCAATAATGCGCAACTCCACCTGCGAATAATCGGCACTTAAAATTTTATATTCCGAATTGCGTGGAATAAAAGCTTTGCGCACCTGTTGTCCGCGTTCGGTACGAATTGGAATGTTCTGTAAATTCGGATTATTGCTGCTCAATCTTCCACTGGAAGCCACCGCTTGCGCAAACGTGGTATGCAGCCTGGTTGATTTCGGATTTATTAATGCCGGCAGTGAATCAACATAGGTTGATTTTAATTTTCCTAATTCGCGATAATTCAATAATAAACTTGCAATAGGGAATTTATGCTCCAGTCGTGCAAGCACATCTTCCCCGGTTGAGAGCTGACCTGTTTTTGTTTTTTGACCTTCGTAAGGGATCTTCAATTTGGTAAACAAAACTTCACCTAATTGTTTTGGTGAATCTATATTGAACCTGACACCCGCCAGCTCATAAATTTTATTTGCTGTTTCTGTAATATCTTTTTCGAGCAGATCGGAATATTCTTTTAAAAAGGGAACGTCCAGATTAATTCCCTCGAATTCCATATCGGCGAGTACTTCAATTAATGGAACTTCAATTTCATCATATAATTTTTTTAATTCCTCTTTTTCAAGCATCGGTTGGAAGAGATGATGCAATTGCAAAGTAATATCTGCATCTTCAGCAGAATATTCTTTTACCTTTTCAACATCTGCATCCCGCATGCTCAGTTGATTTTTTCCTTTTTTCCCAATTAAAGTTTCAATTGACACAGGAGAATATCCCAAATAATTTTCAGCGAGATAATCCATACCATGACGAAGTTCGGGCTCCAGTAAATAGTGAGCGATCATGCTGTCGTGAAACGGGCCCTTCACATCAATGCCATACCATTTGAGTGCGAGATAATCGTATTTTAAATTTTGGGCTACCTTTATTTTCGACCCATCTTCCAGAATAGGCTTAAACTCATTTACAATTTTGCGCACTTCGTTTTGATCGGCAGGCAGCTGAACATAATATCCCTCATTAATTTTCCATGAAAAGGCAAGTCCTACTAATTCGGCAATATTTGCATCAATACCGGTGGTTTCGGAATCAAAACAAAATATTTTTACCTTGCCGAGTTGTTTGATAAGGTCTTTTCTTTTTTCGGGACTATCGACCAAAATATAATTATGATCCACATTGGAAATATTCCTTCCTGCTACAACGGTTTCCCTAATTTCCTGTGGTGCATTTGATGTAGCCGAAGAATTTCCTACTGTATTTCCAAATAAGTCAAGTTGCTCAGTTTTCTTTTCTGCATTGACGCTGTAATCTTCACCAAGAATATCTTTCCCTAATTTTCTGAATTCAAGTTCCTGGAAAATAGCAGCGAGTTTTTCTCTGTCAGGATTATCGATTATTAATTTATCTTCTTCAAAGTCGACAGGAACATCCAACGTTATTGTAGCAAGATGTTTACTTAGCAATGCCTGCTCTTTGTAAGTAATAACATTCTCCTGCAATTTTCCTTTCAGCTTATCTGTATTCTCATATAAACCTTCAACACTTCCATATTCCTGAATTAATTTCTTTGCAGTTTTTTCACCGATACCTGGAACTCCGGGAATATTATCCACCGCATCACCCATTAATCCTAAAATATCAATTACCTGGCAGGGGTCTGTTATTTCCCATTTTTTTAAAATATCATCAACGGTGAGGGTGTCAAATCCGGTTCCGGTGAAACTTGGCCGGTACATAAAAATGTCTTCCTCCATTAATTGCCCGTAATCTTTATCCATAGTTACCATGTATACACAATATCCTGCGGCTTTTGCTTTTTTTGCAAGCGTGCCGATAATATCGTCGGCTTCATAGCCCGGTTTTTCTATCAGGGGAATATTAAATGCGTTTACAATTTCTTTTATATACGGAATGGCAAATTTGATATCTTCCGGGGCCTCTGGCCTTTGCGCTTTATACTCAGCATATGTTGTTTCGCGATGGGTAGGCTCCAGCGAATCAAAACATACTGCTATATGCGTAGAGTTAGTTTTTTTAAGGAGGAGGTTCAGCGTATTTACAAATCCGAAAATGGCCGACGTATTTTGACCTTTCGAATTAATGATCGGATTTTTTGCAAATGCAAAGTACGAACGGAATATTAATGCGAACGCATCGAGGAGATAAAGTTTTTTTTCGTTGCTATTTTCTGTCATATTGATTTAGTTAAATTTGATTCTCCGCAATTAAATGTTCTGTCTGAATTCGATTTTCCTTGTTTGAGGCAGTTAACTTAATTGGGCATCAGGGTGTAAAGTTATTTGAAAATGCAGGATTAAATTTTTAGATTCGTAAAAAATATACAACCATGCAAAAACATACCCGACCACAAGGAAATAAGTTATCCTATTATTCCTTATTTGCAACAGCATTCTTAGCAACCCGTGCAGGCGATGCACAGGTAACCGATATCTATTATATTGACTTCGATCCCGATCTCACTACCACATTCAATGGGGTGGAAGTGGGAATTGATGCTAATGACGACGGCTATTTCGACTTCTATATGCGGGGCTCGCAAGGATCTACCACTGCCACCTATTCTGGAAACGTGGTAACCTATTCCGGTGCCATTGCCTGGTTCAGAGGAGCTGTAGACCTCAATGTGCCAATTGCGGGAGGAGATTATGTTGATCAGATGTATGAAGGGCAGCCGATGTATGCCGGAAGTTTTGCTGATTCATTTACTGCCGAAGGTGTTTGGGGTTATGTTTTATATTTCTATGGCAGAACTTTTCTAAATGGGTCGCTACAATATCATTCGAATGGCGGTCTTTGGGATGTGGATGGTGAATCAGCATTAATTGGTTTAAAATTTAATACCGTAACGCCCGGATATGCATGGTTGCGTTTAGCAATTGACCTTCCCGATGGTATCGTTGCCGGTGGAACGTCATTTCCTGTTTTAACGGTCACCGAACTAGCCTATATCCTCGACAATAATCCTTATGGTTTTCATGCTGGTGATACAGAATTTGTCGGTGTGAATGATTTCTTTCCTGATGATATCAAAGTATATGTAAGCAACGGAATTTTATTTCTGAATGATGAACACGGAAATTATCTCAATAGCGATATTTCTTTATTTGCTATTAATGGAGACAAAGTTCTTGGTCAAACATTGGAAAATAATCAAACGCAAATTGACATTAGTAATTTATCTAAGGGGATTTATTCGATTTTATTGACGCTGCAGGATAAAAAATTTGCAACTAACTTGCATGTGAACTAAGCTCAAGCACTATTTCGACAACTCTTCCCAAAACTCTGCCGCCCTTCTCGTATGCGGAATCACGATCGTCCCCCCAACAATATTCGCAACGGCAAAGATCTCATATAATTCATCGGTGGAAATTCCGAGTTCATGACATTTTCCGATATGATATTTAATGCAATCGTCGCAGCGCAAAACCATGCTTGCTACAAGTCCGAGCATTTCTTTTGTTTTGGTGGAGAGCGCACCTTCGGCGTATGTATTGGTGTCGAGATTATAAAGGCGGTTGATCACTTTATTTTGTTTGGAAAGAATTACCTCGTTCATTTTTGAACGGTAGCTGTTGAATTCATCTGATAGCTGGCTCATAATTTTGTTTTGTGTAAAGTTGCCGTATACGCAACGAAACTCAAAACCGGTTTAAAATATTCCCATCCGCACTTTCGTCATACCCATTGTTTTAACATTTCATTCTATCTTTAGAGCTAAAACTTATTACAAATGGCCACTACTACACCTTCAACTGCAACTACAAAACGACCTATGGGACGTTGGATTGGAATCGGAATTATTGTTGTTCTTGTACTTTATCTTATCAGTTTGTATAACGGAATTGTAAAAGCTGATGAAACCGTAAAAGAAAAATGGGGTAATGTGGAGTCGGCATATAAGCGCCGTTTTGATTTGATCGATAATCTAGTCAGTACGGTAAAAGGTGCCGCCGATTTTGAAAAAAGCACACTCACAGAAATTGTGGAAGCACGTTCCAGGGCAACCGGCATCAATATAGATCCGACCAATGCAACTCCTGAACAATTAAAAGCGTTTTCTGAAGCACAGAATCAGGTGGGTTCTGCACTGAGCAGATTATTGGTGGTGGTTGAAAATTATCCTGCACTTACAGCAACGCAAAACTTCCGCGATCTTCAATCACAATTGGAAGGAACAGAAAACCGCATCAACACAGAAAGGATCCGGTACAATGAAGCGGTGAAGGAATATAATGTCAAGATCAGAAGATTTCCTGCCACTATTGTCGCCCGTATCATGGGATTAGAAACAAGAGCTGCATTTGATGCACCGGAAGAAACCGAAACTGCTCCAAAAGTGGATTTCGAGAAAAAAACTAACAATGGCGAAAACCAATAATTTTTTTTCGGAAGCGGAGAAACTGGTTATCATCAATGTAATTAAATCTGCAGAGTCATTTACATCGGGTGAAATTAAGGTCCACCTCGAAGAAAAATGCGGTGATGATGTTTTGAAAAGGGCACGTGAATTATTTCATCAATTAAAGATGGATGATACCCTTTTAAAAAATGGTGTGCTTATTTATCTTGCGGTAAAAGATAAAAAATTTGCGATCATCGGTGATGTGGGAATTAACAGTCTGGTGCCTGAAAATTTTTGGGATGCAATTAAATCGAGAATGGAATTAGAATTTTCAACAGGCAATTTTTTAAACGGGATCGTATATGCCATCGAACAGGCTGGCGAACAATTAAGGACTTACTTTCCGTTCAGGGATGATGATATCAATGAGTTAAGCGATGAAATTTCTTTCGGCGATGATTAAACACGTGGGAATGAAATTATTTTTTACATTTTTTTTATTGCTGACCAATGTTTTTTTATTTGCTCAGGATAAAGACGATCTGCCTGCCCGGCCATATCCCCCGAAATTAGTAAACGACCTTGCCAATATTATTAATGATGCTGATGAAATTCAGCTCGAAAATAAATTGGTTCAGTATAATGATTCCACTTCAACACAAATTGCAGTTGTAACTGTAAAAACAGTTGAGCCCTGGGAAATTTCGGACTATGCTGTAACGCTTGGACATACCTGGGGTGTTGGTCAAAAAGACATGAGCAACGGCATCGTTTTATTAATTGCTGTTGACGACAGGAATATGTGGATCGCTACAGGATACGGTACTGAAGAATTTATTACCGATGCACGTGCAAGCAAAATTTACCGCGATATTTTAACACCCGTATTTCAACAAGAAAAATACTATGAGGGAATTGATGCTGCCACTGATGAAATGATTAAATATTTAACAGGCGCATACGATGGCGAAGGTTATGGCACTCCCAATGAAGATCAAAATATCTGGTCCATCATCATTATTGTGATCATCATTTTAATTATCCTCTCCAAATTTTTTCGCCGCGGTGGAGGCGGAACAACCTTCGGTAGTCGCGGCCCCACCTATTGGGGTGGTGGCGGATTCGGCGGA
>JBIOHA010000179.1:0-6127 GCA_044448625.1 Chitinophagales bacterium
GGATTCCTGGTTCCTCCCGCCGATTATGCAAACATGCATGTGCAGGAACAGGATGAATATGATCTTAATAAAATTTATGAAATTCTGGAAAATGAAATTAAAATTCACTTCCTTAAGACTTTTGCAATGTATTTTGTAATTGAGTGTGATATCATTAATTAAATACGCATCCAGACTGCGGGCCTCATTTTCTGTGTTATCAGCATATTGTTTTCCAACATATTTTGTAGTGAGACCGGCAGATAATGTATGCCGGTTAAAATTATTTTTATTCTGCTTTGATATCAAAGGATAATTAATATTATTATAGGCTACAACCGAAGGAGAAAAGGCGAGTTGCGTATTGTGATAATTAAATGCTGTTTGCGTGCCATCATCCCAATTATCGACATACTCAACATAATCTATAATAATATTCCGTGAGAAACTTGCATTTGCATTCCACGCCAGTTTTTCAAAAAACAATTTACTCCATGCCAGTTCAATTCCGGTACGGTAACTGGATGGGATATTTGTCCGGGTAAAAGCACCCACATCATTTATTTCACCGGTCAGCACCAATTGATCGCGATAATACATTAAATAATAATTCAGCATGAATTGCCATCCATGAGTTTTTATTCTTTCTCCAACTTCAACATTATAAAGAATTTCGGGCGAAGGGCGACTTAAAGGTGATGATTCAACATAATCATCGCGGTTGGGTTCTTTTCCAGATCTGCCGAAGAAAAGATATGTTTCTGATAAAGTATTTTGTTTAAAAGTGACGCCCGCTTTTGGATTAATAAAAAGGAGGTCAACATTTTGAACCACATCATTGCCAAACGCATCGAGCCCCAGGAAATCATAATTTACTTTGCGCACCTGTCCGTCGAGGAGGAAAATAAATTTATTTTTTCTGTACGTCAGTTGGGTGAAAATATTTCCATCATTTTTTAACGCATCATTATTATACCATTCATGATCGGGCCCGGTGGTGGAGGCAAATTCGCTCCAGATTATCCGGCCGAAATGTGTGCCCGAATAAATATACCATGCACCACCGGCAGTTATGCTAAGATCATTTTTAAATGTTTCTGAATATTGCAGATAGGTTCCGTAATAATCATTATCCAGCCACTTGCGGGTGATGAGATCTCCTGACGCAACAGTATCAACTCCAATAATTACCGGATCAATTCCATAATCAGGAAAATACTGGTCCACTTCCAACTGCTCATAATATCCAGCTCCCTTTGAATAATTTAATGTCAGCTGAATTGCACCGCTATGCTGATGCACAAAAAAAGTATTATGCCATTGATAATGTGTTTGTATATAATTGTCAGTCTGATTGCTGTAAGTATAAGGATTAAAAGTGCGGTTGGTATCAATTATTTCTGCAGGCACTCCGCCCCACGATTGATAGGTTCTTTCTTTTCCTGAAAAAATATTTACTATTGATTTATAATTACTGCTTACATATGCTCCGGTAATAAAGAATGAAGAAAGGTCAGAAAATGAACGGTCGATAAATCCATCGGAATTAATTTTAGAAGCACGGCCCTCAAAATACCAGTGATCATTTATTTTTCCTGTTCCGAATGCAGCACTTGCCTTCAATAAATTAAATGAACCTGCCGATGCATTGATCTTTGCAAATGGTTCATTGCCAAGATTATTGGTGAAAATATTTACCGATCCTCCGAGTGAGCTTACACCAAAGGTGGACAATCCCACTCCACGCTGTATCTGAATATCATCAACACTTGCTGCAAAATCGGGCAGGTCGACCCAATATGTTTGCTGACTTTCTGCATCATTATAAGGCACACCGTTAATGGTGATATTCACTCTTGTTGCATCACTGCCTCGAATGCGGATACCGGTATAGCCAACTCCATTTCCTGCATCGGAAGTAACAACAACCGACGGAATTGATTCAAGCAGAAAAGGAAGGTCTTCACCGAAATTTAATTTTTCAATTTCGCTGCCGCTGATATTGGTATAGGTAACGGGATAATCCTGATCTGCACGTGAAGCTGTAATTACCACCGGTTGAAAAATATTATTCTTCGGCAGCATTTCAATTTCAATATATACATCCTTCGGCCCGTATAATTCGATATTATAAAGTGTAACCCTGTCACCGGGTTTTTCAAATGCAATATGCGAAGTGCTGATGAAATATTCAGTCTTATCGAGCATAATATCAAAAGCACCATTTTCATCGCTCGTAATCGTTTTATTATTTTCCGGGAATATAATGATCACATCCGGAATAACATTACCGGTAGAAATATCAATTACTTTTCCGGTGATATGAATTTGCGAAAAAGCATTAAATGAAATAAGCAAGAAGCTGATCAAAGCAAAAACATTTTTCATTGCAAAGGCATTAATACGATGATTTCCTGCAAATGGAGCCTCTGCTATAGGAAGAATATTATTTTCCTCAATCCCTTTCCGGCATTACCCGTTCAGGTTCGATGGGTTTGATCTCAGTCGCCCGCCTTGCAGCGAACAACACCCCATGAGATAGGGCAAAAATACGCGATTAGAGTGAAAGAGTGCGAAGGGTATGAAACTGCCAACTGCGACTGCCCACTGCCAACTGGTTCTGGGTTCTGAGTTGAAGTTCCGCTTTTATAGGTTCTAAGTCGATAAAGTGGAACTTCTAATTCACATGGGTAAAAGGGTTGGAAAGGTGAGAAAGGTTTGAAGGGTTTGAAACTGCCAACTGAGACTGCGACTGCCAACTGAGACTGCCAACTGCGTAACTTTTTTTATCTTTCAAAAAAAATTCAATGAAAAGATCAGCTCCTTTTTATTCATTAATAATTCTGGTTTGGCTTATTTGCTCAATGCCGATATTCTCCTTTTCACAGGCAGGAGAACTGGACCCTGGTTTTGGAACAGGCGGAATTGTGATAACTGATTTCGGACAGGAACAGGATGATTATGCTTATTCTGTTTTGGTGCAGCCGGATGGAAAAATAATTATTGCAGGTTGGTCATATACCACATTCGAAAATGACTTTGCTGTTGCAAGGTATAACAGCGATGGAACACTTGATGTTGATTTCGGTATCGGCGGTTTGGCAACTTTTGATTTTGAAGGTGAGGAGGATTATGGTTATTCCGCATTATTGCAAAGCGATGGAAAAATAGTAATTGCAGGAACCAAATGTTGTTCTGATGATTTTGGCATCATTCGACTGAATACAGATGGAACACTGGATAACAGTTTTAGCGGCGACGGAAAAGCAGAGGCTGATTTTTTTGGAAGTAGCGATGATGGACTTTCAATTGCAATTCAGCCTGATAATAAAATAATAATTGGCGGTGAAGCCTATGATTCTGATCGCCTGTTCGGCCTCATGCGTTTTAACACCGACGGCACACTGGATAATAGTTTCGGCACAGGGGGAAAAGTAACCACCAGTGTAGGACCTGTTGCTGATTTTTTAAAATCAATTGCCATCCAGAGCGATGGAAAAATTGTTGCCGGTGGATATTACGATACAGATGGAACAGATTATCACGATTACGCTTTAGTAAGGTATAACACGGATGGCACACTCGATAATGGTTTTGGCACCGGCGGTATTGTAACTATGGATCTGTACCACGATCAGGATTATGGTTTTTCTGTGGCAGTGGATGCAGATAATAATATTCTATTGGCGGGATACAGCGAAAATGTTGACGGGCGAAATTTTATTGTATTGCGATTTACCGGTGATGGAATTCTGGATAATACTTTCGGAACCGATGGTATTGGTTCTGCTGATTTCGGAAGCGGAGAAGATCATTGCAAAGCTTTGGCAATTCAACCTGACGGGAAGATAATTCTTGCCGGGCTTACAGCCATTCCCACTCCGGATTATGCGGTTGTCGTGGCAAGATTTAATACAGATGGAATTCTTGATACCTCTTTTGGTTCAGGAGGAATGGTTACTACAGATATTGCTGATGATGCAGATTATGGTTATGCCGCTGCCATTCAGCCCGATACTAAAATTTTGGTTGCAGGATATTCCTACCAGGAAACCACTGCTTATGATTTTATGCTTATAAGATATCTGGGAGATCAGGAAGTAGCAATAAATGAAAATATCAATTCAAACGAACTGATACATATCAACCCTGTTCCGTTCAACGATCAATTTGCAGTTTCTTGTCAGAATGGTGCATCAGGATCAGGTGAGCTTATAATTTTTAATCTCGCCGGTCAGAAAATATTAAGTCAAAGAATTACAAGTACAGAAACTATTATCGATGGAAGTGAATACCCCGACGGAATGTATTTTATAAGGTACTCGGAGGGGGAGTTTATGCAGAATGTGAAGATTATTAAAAACTGAATTCAAAAATGTCTGAACCATGATTCACATGATTAATTGATTATCATGATTTGAAGTTCGGGATTCTTTATCAGTGGGCAGCATCCAGCATCGGCTGTTTAAGCCCCCTAACTCCCTAAGAGGGAACTGGTTTTTGGTTAGCCTGGTATTTATTGTCCAGCATCCAATATCGGCTATTCATCGGCTGTTCAAAACAACCCACCTTCTATCTGCTCATGGTTGAGATATGCCAATACATATTCCATCCTGTTCTCGATGGTGCCGGTAAGTTCAACGAATCTTATTTTGGAATTGATGAGGTGTTGTTTGTAGAGATGAAATAATTCTTCTCTTCTTTCGGCATCTTCACGCTGTGGATCGGGCTGCCAGGGAAAATCGGGGGTACAGAGAAAATACACTTCTGCTGCCCGGTCGATAAATGCGTGGTTGACCCAGTGCTCGCATTTTTGAAATTTATCTTCACTCCATATTTTAATGGTGAGCAGATCGGTATCGCAAATTAAAAATGGCGGATGAAATGATTTAATTTTTTCTTCTTCACTCATTTGCAGCATGGCGATATTCAATATGTCTTCATACGCATATTTTCTATTGAGCCCATTGAGATAATCTCTCGCTGCTTCTTTTACATAAGGGAGGTTAAGATGCTGGGAAATCAATTCAGCCAATGTTGTTTTTCCTGTAGACTCGGGACCGGTAAAAACAATTTTTTTGATCATGACGCTGAAAATTTTTTTTGCAATTTTTTATACCAGGATAAATAACCGGCAATTGCAATTACTGTAAAAATAAGATATTGGAGCGAGCTGAAACAAAGTCCCTTGGTTAAAAATAACGGGATACACATCGCATCGCCCACTATCCAGAATATCCAGTTCTCAATTTTCTTTTTTGCCATCAGCACCATGGCTATAAAAAATATTGCGGTTGTAAATCCATCCCAATAAGGCACGGTGGAGTCGGTATAGCTGTCTAATACGTATCCAAGAAACCCGCCGAGAAAAACAATGGCCAGCATATAATAAATATTTTGGCCCAGTGTATTAAATGATATTTCGGCTTCCTCATTAATTAAAGTTTGTTCTGCATTATCCTGCAATTCACCATCAATGGTAGTTGCTGGTTCGTAATTTTCTTTTGCCTGGAATTTACCTCCGTGTTTCCAAAAGTACCATCCATAAACACTCATTACAAAATAATAAAAATTAATTGCGGCGTCGGCATATAATTTTACTTCAAGGCAGATATATACGTAAAGCAATACGCTTACAATACCCACAGGATAAACCAAAATATTTTCTTTTTTTGCAAACCATACAGATAGCACTCCGGTGATGACTGCAATAATTTCAGGAATAGTAAGCAATAGCAACGAGTCGTGTAAGCAATCCTGAATATCCATACCTCTATAAACAAACAAAGCTGCAACAAATTGTGCAGCCTTGTAAATAAGTTAGTTGTTAATGATCAGTCGCCACCAAAAACATCCTGAAGCAGATCAGAAACCTGATGTTCAATATCTGTTCTGATCTTTATCTCCTCAAACCCGATAAGAATAAACAAGCCATCCAAACCTTTATTGGTTGCATAATCAGCAAGATCGGTATTTACATCGTCAACAAAAGGAACAGAATTATAGAGGTCCATTATTTCTTCCCAAATCTGCTGTGCCCCCACTCCTTCCAGTGAATTTTGAATGTCGGGTTTGAACGCAAGGTAGAGATCAGAAAAAGTATGCACCCTTAAATAATTTGTTGCAGCGGTATCAGAACCATTTAATA
>JBIOHA010000180.1:0-6122 GCA_044448625.1 Chitinophagales bacterium
ATTTAATAATGACCGATCGAATATTGATTTAAAATCATCCCCAACAACCCAGGCAGTTGTAAGTTCGTCGAGCCATAATTCATGACCGATACCCTGCAGCCTTTCCAACAGTGCAATACAACAGATCAAAAATAAAGACAATGGTACAAGCCATTTTTCGTGCCTGGTAAACACGTTTATTATCCGGGTCTTCATTTTCCTCAAAAAGAATTTTGAACCTGAAAGATAGCGGATATTCCAACTGTTCATCCCCTTCAGTTATTAATCATTGAAGGTCGATACAGTTTATTTAAATGCATTATCAATAATTTCCTGCTGCTCTTGCGCATGAATTTTGGCAAAGCCGGTTGCAGGTGATGCGCTGGATTTTCTTGAAATTTTTTGTTTTATCCTGTTGCCGAGCAAATTCCATAAATAAAACCATGCACCCATGTTTCGGGGTTCTTCCTGCACCCACCACAATTCCGCATTCGGGTATTTTTTCCGTTCAGCATCAAATTGTTTTAATGGAAATGGGTATAATTGTTCGATCCTGATTATTGCAACATCTTTCCTTTCGTTTTTTTGCTGATGTTCAAAAAGGTCGTAATATACTTTACCGCTACAAAAAAGAATTCTTTTTACCTTTTTAGCATCGGCATATTCATCAGAGATCATTTCTTTGAATTTTGAATCCGATAGTTCTGAAATATCCGATTGAGCCAAAGGATGTCGAAGCAAACTTTTCGGGCTCATATTTACCAGTGGCCTGCGAAAATCGAAAGCGAGCTGTCGACGCAGTGCATGGAAAAAATTTGCGGGTGTTGTGATATTGGTAACGATCATATTGCCCTCGGAACATAATTGTAAAAATCTTTCGAGCCTTGCACTCGAATGCTCAGGGCCCTGTCCTTCATAACCGTGCGGAAGCAATAAAACAAGTCCGCTCATTCTTTGCCACTTGCTTACACTCGATGAAATAAATTGATCGATAATAGTTTGAGCGCCATTTTCAAAATCTCCGAACTGCGCTTCCCATAAAACCAAATTATCGGGTGAAACCATAGAATATCCGAATTCAAATCCCAAAACACCAAACTCGCTCAGCAATGAATTATATATTCTGTATTTACCCTGGCCTTCACCGAGGTGATTTAACCTGATGTATTCAGCGTTTGTATTTTCATCCATCAACACGGCATGGCGGTGGCTAAATGTTCCGCGGCGTACATCCTGCCCGCTTATACGAACATCTTTTCCTTCAAGCAGGATCGTTCCGTACGCAATTAATTCACCCAATGCCCAGTCGATCTTATTTTCAGCCAACAAATTCTTGTTCGACTCAAATAATTTTTCAATCTTTTTCAGAACAACAAAACCATCCGGCGTTTTAAATAAATTCTCGATCACCTTGCTAACAACTTTTTTATTGACCTTTGTTTCGGGTGACTCATTAAAATCATTTTGGATATCTATTTTCTTTTTTAATTTCCTCCATGCTTCTTCCGGATGCTGATAGCTATATTGCAGTTTACGTTGTTTTGTAAGGTCCAGTCTTTTTTGCAATTCATTCCAAAACTCTTTTTCCATTTCCTGCGCCACTTTCCTGTCAATATCATTGCTGGCCATTAATTTCTGAACATATACTTCACGGGGATTTAATTTTTGCTCAATGAGCTTGTATAAAGTTGGTTGCGTGTATTTAGGATCATCTCCTTCATTGTGACCATGCTTGCGATAACAAACCAGGTCAATAAAAATATCCTTATTAAATTCCTGCCTGTATTCCACTGCAAGCTCTGCTGCAAATACTGCTGCTTCTACATCATCGCCATTTACGTGAATTACCGGGGCATAAACCGTGGAAGCGTAGCTTGTGCAATAGTCGCTTGAACGTGCGTCATCAAAATCAGTGGTAAATCCAACCTGGTTATTAATTACAAAATGCAAAGTACCTCCAACACGATAGCCTCTCAAATTACTCATCTGCAATACTTCATAAACAACTCCCTGTCCTGCAATGGCAGAATCCCCGTGTATGGTTACCGGTAATATCTTATCCCCATTCTCCTGGTAAACAACATCCATTTTCGCACGAACAAAACCCTGCATAACAGGATTCACTGCTTCAAGGTGAGAAGGGTTTGGTGTTAATTTTAAATATACTTTTTTTCCTGAAGTTGTTTCTACCTGCGATGAAAATCCAAGATGATATTTTACATCACCATCGCCCATGGTAGTGTCGGGAATAATTGTTCCTTCAAATTCATGAAATATCTGCTCGTATGTTTTTCCTAAAATATTTGCGAGCACATTCAACCGCCCGCGATGTGCCATCCCAAAAACCAATTCCTCCACACCAAGTTCTGCCGCTTTATTAATTATTGCATCAAGAGATGGTATGGTGGTTTCTCCTCCTTCCAGCGAAAATCTTTTCTGCCCTACGTATTTTTTATTGAGAAATTGTTCCAGCACAACAGTCTCATTTAATTTTCTTAATATCCGTTTTTTCTGATTGCGTTTAAAAGAAATCACATTACCGTTCTTCTCAATTTTATCGCGAAACCATTTTTTTTCAATAGGGTCAATGATGTACGTGTATTCATAACCGAGACTTTTGCAATAACAATTTTCCAGAAAATTGATGATCTCCTGTAAAGTAGCATCCGGTTTTCCAATTTCAAATCCCGAATAAAATTTCTTCAGGAGGTCTTCTTCCTTAAAACCAAGTTGCTCAAGATTTAGCTGAGCATTCCTGTCTTTTCGTTGCTTGAGTGGATTTGTATTAGCAATAAGGTGGCCCTTCGACCGGTAGGCATGTATCAGATTGTAAACCTTTAATTCTTCGGCAATTGATGTTTCATGACCCGATGATTTCTGACCCGCATGCGATCCATTTTTACCGATTGAAGATTGGGCAAAGTCAAACCCTTCAAAAAATTGTTTCCATCCTGCATCTACATCTTCGGGATCTGATTTAAAGCGCTCGTATAAATTCTCGATATATTGAGGTTCGGCATTCGCGATATAAGAAAACTTGTCCATTACTTACTATTCTGTATTTCTTTAACGGGATTTACTCCTGTTTAGTTTGGAGGTACAAATATCGGTTGTTTGACCCGGAACCTGCCATGATCAGGCATAAACAATTTGCTTAATTTCGTGGGGATGAATCCGCTTAGTTATATAAATAACACTTTCAGGCAATACAATGATGTTCACCTTCATATTTCTGACCTGAGCATTCATCGTGCATATGGGATCTTTGATTATATGGCTCAATATGGCGAAAATATCCCATTCATAAATAGCTATCTCGACAGGTTTTTTAATTCAGCACTATTGATGCATTTGCAGGTGCCGCATTCGAAAGAGGAGATAAAAAACATTATTCTCCAACTGGTTAGTGAAAATAAATTCCCCAGTTCGGGCATTAAATTATTATTGACCGGTGGATATTCAGATGATGGATACACACCGGGCATTCCAAATTTTGTGATCCTTAATACTCCATTACCGGTTGCAGATCCCGAACAATACTCAAAAGGTGTTTCGCTTATCACCTGCCATTATAAAAGAAGTATGCCGGTTGCCAAAACGATAGATTATTCCATTTCGCTCACCTACCACCAAAAAATGAAGAGCGCTGGCGCAGTGGATGTTTTATATGTTTGGGAAAATGATATTCTGGAAGCATCGAGATGCAATTTTTTTATTTTGAAAAATAATGTCATCATCACAGCAAAAGAAAATGTTTTATTGGGAATAACCCGTAGTGAAGTAATAAAACTTGCAAGTAAAGAACATATAATTGAGGAAAGGCCCATTGAATTTGAAGAGCTGATCACTTGCGATGGTTGCTTTATCACCAGCACAACAAAAGGAATTATGCCCGTTGCAAAAATTGATGATATTAAAATAAACAATGGTCAGATTCACCCGGTAATTAAATTCCTGATCGGAGAATTTAACCATTGAATAAAACAACATTGCTCCATGATAAATGAGATCAGGGTAAAATCAATCCTAAACAAAAAGAAAAAACGCGACGAGTGGTTTCTTGATGAATATACAACGAATGCTTATGAAGGTTGCAGCATGAACTGTTTGTATTGTTATGTAAGGGGAAGTAAGTATGGCGAAAATATGGCCGAAAAACTTTCGGTTAAAATAAATGCGCCTGAGGTGCTGGAGAAGCAATTGCAATTGCGTAAAAAAAAAGGTCAATATGGTTTTATTGTGCACTCCAGTGCCACCGATCCTTATATGCCTGTGGATGTGGAATATAAAATGACTAGAAAATTCCTTGAATTATTTCTAAAATATAAATTCCCGGTGCATATCATTACAAAATCCGATCGCATTTTAAAGGATATTGAAATACTTAAACAAATTGACGAAGCAGCCATATTACCCGAAGACCTTAAGCCAAAACTGAAAAATGGTTTAATAATTTCCTTTTCCATCTCTTCGCTTGACGAAAAAATAACCAATATGCTGGAACCCGGTGCCGTATCGCCAATTCGTCGGTTGGAAACAATGAAACAATTAAAGCAGCACGGATTTCTTACTGGCGTAAACTGTCTCCCATTATTGCCATTTATTTCTGATTCTGAAGTTAAAATGGATGAAATGTTTGGAACGATAAAAAATTATAATGCCGATTTTATTCTTGCAGGCGGCCTCACACTTTTTGGCAATGGCCCTGCCGATTCGAAAACATTATTTTTCAAATTCCTTGATCGGCAATTTCCAGAGCTTGTGGAAGATTATAAAAAACTTTATCATCATTATCCTTTTCCACCAAAAACCTACCATGAGCATATTGATCGCATGGTAAAAAAATTATGTTCCAAATATGCCATACGCAACAGCATCATCCAACATTAAAATCATGAACGATGAGTGAATTGGAAATCATTCAACAGCGATTAAAAATATTCGCAAAAAAATCAACGGCTGAATCGATAAAAAAATTTGTGCCCGGTGCAACACGTGTTTACGGTGTTAAAAATCCGGAATTGAATGCAATTGCAAAGGAATTTAAATCTGGTGGATTTGAACTCATAAATACACTTTGGAAATCCGGCAGTTATGAAGAACGCATCATAGCAGCAAAGATGATCAGGGAAATTGCGAAAAAAAATCCCGAAGAAGTTCTTGAAACTGTAAAAAGGTTTTCCGGCGATATAGATAATTGGGCGCTTTGCGATACACTTGGTATGCAGAGTTTAAAACCTGTAAATAAATTACTATCTGATAAAATTTTTGCATTCGCAACAAAATTATCTTCTTCAAAAGATCCCTGGAAGCGCAGGTTGTCGCTGGTAATTGTAGAAGATTTCTCTAAAGACAAAAACTTTCATGCTGCAATAAAAAAATTGATCGCTGTTCAAAAAGATGATAAATCATATTATATCAAAAAAGCTGTCGACTGGCTGGAAAGGAATTTAAAAAAACCTGTTTAATTTCTTTTAACACTTAGATGCTGGAAAAAGCCATATTTTAGCCGAACGATTTAAAATTCATAGGGGTTCAACGAATATGGTATCAGAGGAAAAGAAAACCGTAATAATACTTTTCTCCCGCACTCGCGAGGATGAAGCTGCAGCTAAGGACTTTTCCAATATCAACAGCTACCAAACAAATCTTCGAATTGCAGAAACACTCATAAGCAGAACTGGCAAGATCATTAAAGAAAGCGGGTTACCCTGTTTTATTATTGATAGCAATCAACAGGAAGGAAAATCATTTGGTGAAAAGATAAGCAATGCATTCAGATCAATATTTCTTTTGGGAGTTGAAAATGTTATCGCAATTGGAAATGATTGTCCCTCACTAACTAAATCAGATCTTTTAAAAGCGGCGAAAGATCTTCAGCACGTCAATGCAGTAGCGGGCCCGGCTAAGGATGGTGGTTTATATCTGATCGGACTCAATAAAAATTTCTTCGATAGCGAATTGTTTCAACAGCTTTCATGGGGTAGCGACAAAGTGGCCGACGATTTTATAGAATATCTCCATAAAATGACAGCATCTTTTATGATCTCAACTGTAAAAGATGACGTCGATAATTTTGAGAGCCTTGTTAAAGTAATAAAAAATAAATCTATTGCAATTTCAATTATTGCAAAGTTAAATAG
>JBIOHA010000181.1:0-6082 GCA_044448625.1 Chitinophagales bacterium
GCTTTATACTTTAACGCAAATTCTTTAATATATATAGAAGAGCCAATTTCATTTGGACGTACACCCTGATCATCATCAATAAAAAAAACTGAAACTTTGGCTGCTCTAAGTATTTCTTCAATTTGAAATAAATCAGACTTTTTAGCCTTAGGTGTGAATCTGCCATTACTTGTTACTCTAATTCTATGAGCTTCATCACAAATTAAAACATCAACAGCATCGGGATCAGCAAAGCCGTAATTATTAAAATATTTAAATTGTACTTTTGATCGACTCCCAACAATTTGCCATAAGGTTTCTGTAAATGCTTTCGAACCTGTTGCGTAGTGAGCGTTATAGTTTTTAAGAAGCAGATCAGCCATTAGGTTGAGAGCAATAACTGATTTTCCGGTTCCAGGTCCACCTTTGATTATCATAATTATTTTTTCTTTAAGGTGAAAAGCTTTTTTTGCAAATGTTAAAACATGGTCATATATTATTTTTTGGTCATCCAACAATATATAATTTGAGTTTCCTTTAATAACATTTCCGACATGTTGCATAAGTTTTTTACTTGCACGAAATTTACTTTCTTCAACTCTTTTTAATACTTCTGAACCATTTCCGCCTGCAAGCTTGTGAGATAGATATTCAGAAAATTCATTTACTTCGTCAGCGGTAAAAACTGGAAATTCAGTGAGGAGCGATTGAAATTTAATGTCGAAAATTACATCATCATTATAATAATTATAATTGTGCAGATAGCTGCAAGCATTTAATTTAATAGGTGAATCCGTTTCGTAAAATGCGGTATGAGAATCCTCCAAATACATCTTATATGCCCCTACTTGTGCGGATGGATGTAAAACCGTCCCTATAATCTTTTCCGATATAAGTTGAAACTTCATTTGCTCCCTCAGATTCATAACATTTATCCCATTGCTTAAGCTCAATAATTACTGCATTGTCTTTGTGATCTTTATCTCGTCCACAAATTAAACAATCCAATCTTTTTGATGCTAATGGAAGTTGATACTCAAGTATTACGCCATGGTCAGTAAGATTCCCATTTTGAAATACATCTTTCAATGCCCTTAATGAATTTTGCCATGAACGTTTTTCGTTATCACTAGGATAATATCTATAGTAATTAAAAAATCCTTGATATAGTTTTTCTGCTATTTGATTTTGAATTGTATCAGTAATAAATTGTTCAGATAAACCAGAATATAATCTCATAACTCATCGTATTTAGTGGCAATACCTTTTGATTTTTCTATTGGGTATTTTAGTGCATTATCTTTAATCTTTTGTAGAACAATTTCATGGACATTTAATTTATGTTTTTCGGCAAGTAAGAATGCAAATGAGAAAATATCTGCTAATTCCTCTTTTAATTTATCAATATTTACCTGTTCTGGGTCTTTCCAGAGAAATAACTCTAGCAACTCGTTTGCTTCTATCGATATGGCAATAGCAAGATCTTTAGAATTGTGAAACTGCGACCAATCACGCAGGTTTCGAAACTCAATTAATTCCTCAATGATTTCTTTTATATCGCTCATAAAATTAAAAATGAATAATTATGGTAAATTAGGCTTGTCGTCTCAAATTATAGTTCTTCGCCTTTAGCACTTCATCGGATTTTGTAAATTTAATTGAATTTCGAATTCAACCATTCACAGAAAACAGGTAATCTCATCTATCTCACCTTTCTGAAAAAAATATATCCCCCTACCTTTACCCCATGTTTCCCTCACTTCATTCCTTCAAATATCTCCTCCTCCAATTCCTATTTTTATCATTACCCACCACCATCATCTCCGCCCAGTCCCCACCCGTCAACTGGGAAACAACATTTGGCGGAACAGCTGGCGACCTTGCATGGAAGTTTTTACCGCTGGATGATAATGGTGTTTTGGTGGCCGGGATATCATTGTCGGGAATTTCGGGAATTAAAACGGAGGTATCGCAGGGGTGGATGGATTATTGGATCGTGCGGCTGGATAGCAGTGGCGCCATTGTTTGGTAGAATACGATTGGCGGTATCAGCAACGATACGTTGCGGGCGGCAATCCAAACTTCAGATAATGGATTTATGATCGGAGGGTCGGGTGGGTCAAACAGCAGTGGCGATAAATCGGAGGACAGCAAAGGGTTCAGCGATTATTGGATCGTAAAAATAGATAGTCTTGGAATTATTGAATGGGATAAAACAATTGGCGGCGGGCAAAAAGATAACGCCTGGGCAATTGGCCAAACATTGGATGGCGGATATTTGATCGGCGGAAGCTCGGAGTCGAATATTGGCGACGATAAATCGGAGAACTGCAAGGGCAATTATGATTATTGGGTGGTGAAAACCGATGACCTCGGCAATGTGGAATGGGATGAAACAATTGGCGGCACCGATGATGACTTTTTAACAGCAATGGTGATATTGCCTGATGGAAATTATGTGGTGGCGGGTTATTCCAGGTCGGATATAAGTCCGGATAAAACCGAGAACAATATTGGTGGTGTCGATTATTGGATCATTAAACTGGATCCCGATGGAGATATTATCTGGCAGAATACCATTGGCGGACTTAGCGACGATTTCTGTTTCGGATTGACAGCCACTATGGACAATGGTTTTGCAATGTCGGGTTATTCATGGCCATCACCCGCTGGTGGCGATAAATCTGAAGCATCAATTGGGGATGAATATTGGATAGTAAAGGTGGATAGTGAAGGTGAATTGGTATGGGAAAATACCATTGGCGGAAGCAACGGGGAAATTACTTATCAAATTGTTGAAATGTATGACGGCGGTTTTGCCATGTCAGGATATTCATATTCACCTATTTCCGGCGATAAAACAGAACCCAATAATGGCGGCGCCGATCTTTGGTTGGTGCGTACTGATGCTGAGGGAAATGTTTTGTGGGACAATGATATGGGTTGCGAAAATGAAGAGGTAACCCAGGCGGTGGCTGTTCAGGCCAACGGGGCAATAATTGCGGGAGGTTCCACCAATACACCTGTTATGACTTGTGATGATCATGCGGGCCCCGGTTATGGATTTGCGGATATTTGGGTAATTCAATTCGTTTCAGAACTCTGTCTCGATACCATTCCTGTTTATGCTGATATGGATCTGGATGGATATGGCGATGCAGATAATATGCAATTATGGGTACCGTGCAATCAAATGCCTTTGCATTTTATTACCGACAGCACCGATTGCAATGATCTTGATGAAACAATACATCCGGGTGCAATTGAAATTCCGGGAAATGGAATTGATGAAGATTGCAATGAGCAAAATAATGCTAACTCAATTATTTCCGGATCATTTTCCAATTTAATTATTTATCCAAATCCCGCAACTGATTTAATTCATTTGAACGCGGATATTCATTCTGATTTATCTGGAATAATTAATATCTACAATTCGAGCGGCTTTAAAATAGTAGAGACTGATCTTTATAAAAACACAGGCATTGCAATTTCAGATCTTCCAGGCGGAATTTATTTTTTGGTTTGGAACAATGGGGAGGAAATTGCGGGAGGGGTGTTTTATAAGTTGTGAGGATGAAACAGCCGATGCTGGAATTTGTATCAGGTATCAAGTATCAGGTATCAGGACAACGTTGGTTAGCCATTTGTGAAACAAATGAAACCTACGAGGTCTTTTTTTTGCCGACGTGGTTAAAATGGAAGAACGAAAAAGAAATGTTTCATATACAAAGAATGAAGAAAGATAAACTAACGCCATCTCCGGAACGGAGAGGGTACGGGGTGAGGAAGGAAGCTGAGGGTAAGTATCTGGTATCATAAAAACAGCCGATGAGAAATTGATGAACAGCCGATGCTGGATGCTGGATATAATGTTTTCGTTCAGAGCTAAAATGGGAGAAAGAAAAAGAAATGTTTCATATACAAAGATCGAAGAAAGATAAAAATAACGTCCTCCCTTTTTTCAAGGGAGGATAAGAGGCGGGTCTAAACGAAGGTTATAGCGATAGAAAATTTTATTTAAATAAATCGTCATATTGTCAGACCTTTTTCCTGTTTTCCCTCCTCAGGGAAAACGTTACCGCGGCGTCATCACTGAGTAATCAGATAAAAATTTCTTTTCATTTCAATCATAACTTTTTTGTTTCTGCTCAGAATGAAAATTTTCGTTCGGAGCTAAAATGGAAGAAAGAAAAAGAATTGTTTTATAGGTAAGGAATGAAGAAAGTTAAAACTAACGCCATGTCTGAAACGGAGAGGGTAAGGGGTGAGGAAGGAAAATTGCAATGACCGTCCGCATAAGTTGCAATGTCATCACTGCTTCAAATTCCGTGACCCCTGTTTTGCCTCCATCAATGTTGCATTTTCACATCCAAACATGGGCACATACTCACCTCAAATTTTGAATCTTATTTATTTCAACAAACCCAATTAATTTTTGTGACAGCGTTGATTTAACCACCAAAAAAATAATATAAAAAACCCTCAAATAAATTTGTTTTTCTAATAAAAAGAATTTAGATTTGAAGAAATACTAACAAACCAACTTCTTTTTAGTATTTAATATTTTTTGTGCTGCAGAAAAGCATGTTAAATTACAGCCAACATGCAGAAGCGAGACTACTTATTTTGAAAATTGATTCCTTGCATAGAGAGGGAGGTGGCATGCCCTGTCGGTTAGTGAGCTGATCGGTTGTTGATTTATTTGATAATCTAAATTCTTGTGTATGAAAAAATTTATTACTCCAGTTTTCGCGTTCATGATCCTCGTATTATGTGCGTTGCGTGTTTCGGGACAAAATGGCGCCAACACAGTTCTTGATTACGGTCCCTGCGATCCTTTTATTCCCCTGTTATGTGGTGCCGGTGTGCTGCATCCTGAATATGCTGCCGATGCTGATCTCGTAACCTTTGCTACATTAAAGCAGGAGCTCGGACTTTTGTCGAATGCATTTTTAAAACTCGGATTTCCTAATCCTGCTCCCCAGGGTTCGTATGTTGTTTTTTTCGTGAACCAGGAAGCTGCATTAAATATCCAGGTGCTAGAAACTGTCACCATGCGGTTGTTTGATGCCACCGGGCTTGAAATTGCAACTAAAGATGTTTTTACACTCGCAGATATTGAAATCGACCAGGCAGGAAGAGCATTATTAAAATTAAAAGTGCCTAAAGGAAAAACAGCAACCAGCGCTGAACTGGAAATTGCAAGTTTGCTTACACTATTAAATAAAGTAAATGTTTTTGGTGCCGTGCACGCTCCTGCTCCCCAACCAACTTTCGCCAATAATGTGAATGGTGCAGGCCCTTGCAGTCCACCTGATGATATTTGTCGTGCAGGTGTGGAAGAGCCGGAGAATGCTGTTGACGATGATAAATCAAATTTCGCTGAATTAATCATCCCTATCGGTATTGGTGATGATGTATTTCTCGACCTCGGTTTCGACGACCACGGCCAAACCGGAATTCCGATCTCATGGACATTGGGAACAGAAGGATTACCAATTGGCCTTGACCTTTTGCAACAAATACGACTCACCGCTTATGATGGTGAAGGCAATGTTGTAAGATCAAAAAAAGGATACAGCCTTGCCGATATCGAATTACTGGAAGGAAATAAATTCAAATTGAAATTAAAAATTCCACAGATTGCCGATGAAGAAATTGCCAGCGCAAAAATTACGATAAGTTCTTTGCTAATAGTTTTAACTGAGCTACTCGTATATAATGTAAGCTACACACCAAAAACAGATTATACTGATTATTTCAGACAGGAAAATATTTTGGCAATGAATGATGCAATTAATATTTATCCTAATCCCGCATCTTCGGAAATTAATATTCAGTTACCGGAAAATTCCGATATATTCGAATTATCGATTTTTAGTGCAGATGGAAAACGGATGATGCAGAATTTAAATATTGATTTTAACGATCCAACAATAAATATTTCATCACTCAGCAATGGATTTTATATTGCCAATATCAGATCTGGTGATGCGTTGATAACAAAATATTTTGTGGTTGAGAAATAGGGAATAGTATCAGGTATCAGGTATCAGGTATCAGGTATCAGGTATCAGGTATCAAGTATCAAGTACCTGAA
>JBIOHA010000182.1:0-6080 GCA_044448625.1 Chitinophagales bacterium
CAGTATAGGTTACCGATTGCTGAATCTCGATGGAATCAGCTTTACCGGTTGTATAATAGTTGATCATATTTTTGACTGCACGCGGAAGCTCACTAACGGTATATTGCCCATCGATGGAAAAATTGATAAGGTCGGAAGCTGCGGTGATCACCTTCTCATTATTTTTATATTCTGAATTAATAATGAGCGTATCCAAATGATAAACATTTCTGTCTTGCAGGAGAAACACTTTTCCGAAATTTGCAGAGCCAACAAAATCATCCACTGTTTTTCCTACTCCATTTAATGAAGCGGTGGCACTCATGATCAACGGCTCATCATAAAAATGCAGCGGCATTAAATTCGCCCGTTTAATCGTTGCATTAAAATCATATACCGGAAGTGAATCTGCAAAATCCATTATTCCGTTGAAGGCTAAAATAAGGTTGGGGTCATCAATGGAAAAATGTCCTTCAAATGATTTATTTACCAATTCACCATCAACATCAATATTTGAATAAGTGTATTTATTAAATTCCACTGAATTGATCTCGGCCACCACCTTAAATTCAATGTCGTGGTTTTTAGCAATCGTACCGTCGATGGTTGCATTCATACTTATGCGGCCGAGTAGCTCAGGTTCCAGTGCTATTGCTCCGACATTTAATGCAGTAGTATTTAACTTTCCTGTAAATGATGAAGCATGCAGCTTGGGATCATAACTGAAATGCACGTCAGAATATACACCTCCCTGGTCGGTATTCATATCACCATAAGCAACGAGATCGTAAACAAATCCTGTAACTTTTCCAGTATAATTTATTGTTCCCAGTGTTTTTAAATTGGCAGGTATTTTATTTTCACCGATGAGTTTTTCGAGCTCATTCATATTTACATATAAAGGTTCGAGTTTAAGATCAACAAATGTTTCATCAATGTTTGGCAGGCCTTTAACATCCAGCGTTCCTTTTATTCCCCCGATATTTCCAACCTTGGCGTTAAAATCTCTCCCCTTTAAATTGTCGAGTGTTCCATAAATTTTTGCATCCAGTTGCATGTCGGCATCGTATGCTGCAACTTCAGGAACAAAATAAGCGAGATCTTTTAACGCAATAGTTGAACGAACAAAATTCGTATTCCACCGCACTGCAGTTTCAAACCTGTCGAAATCGTTATATGTGCTAAAGGAAATAGAAAGTTGATCTCTTATTCTCGAATCCGGGGTAGTGAGTAATAATTTATTTAATGTGATCTCGTATGGAGATAGCAACATTTCTCCCCGCAGGGTATCTAAACGGAATCCCGATTTATCCTGAAGTGAGATCTGGTTGATATCTGTTACCAATGTATCGCCGGAAAACAAAATATCAGAAATATCTATTTTGATCTTTGTAAAATCGAGGTCACCAAAATCTAATCCGCCGGAATGTGTTTTTGCATTTTCATCAACAAAACTAAATGCACAATTATTTAAACTCAACTGTGAAGCTTCAACATCCCATTTCCCGAGTTTAATATGTATGGTGTCAAAACTTTCTTCATGAATATTGGGAATAGTATCATAAAGCGCCCGCAACTTAATGTTCGTATCGTCGAATTCAATTTTTTCCAGGGCAAGCACCTGCTCGCCGAGATCTATCCGGTTAATAAATATTTCTCCCCTGTTGATATAAATATCGGTTTGAGAAAATGCTGTTTGGTCGAGCATTTTAAATTTAGTCCTGTCGAAAGTGATCTTGTTCAAAAAAAGATCATAGGCATTGCCGCCCGATTCATCAGGGATGGTATCCTCGTCGGTTAATTGTGAGGTTGATTTAAAGGCATCGAGAATAAAAGCGAAATTAAAGACCGAATCCGTGCTCTTATAAATATTGATATAGCTGTCGCTGATACCAATATTTTTAAGCCTGGCCCTTTTAACAAACGGGTTAATGCTCCCAATATTTATTTCGAGTTTACCGGCATAAAGCAGGGTATCCTGTTTATGATCTTCAACATATAGCCCTTCAAATATGAGGTGGTGAAAAATGTCGATACTTACCTCATCGAGTTCCACTTTAGTATCTAATTTATTACCCAGCCAGGCAGTGGCTTTATCAGCGGCCCAATTTTGAACTGCTGGAATTTTTAAAAGTAATAAAACAATTATGGTGAGTGCAATAAAACCGAGTAAGGTGTACAGAAATATCCTTCGTATCAGTGAATAAATTTTCCAATATTTAAATATATGCTGCACCTTTAATTAACCGTATTAATTTTGCGGGGTTAAATTACGAATATTGTATGCCTGTAACAATTCTTGCCATTGAGTCCAGTTGTGATGAAACAGGCGCTGCTGTATTAATTGATGGACAAATAATTTCAAATATCATTGCCAACCAGGCAGTACATGAACAATATGGAGGTGTTGTTCCGGAACTTGCCTCCAGAGCACATTTGGCAAATATTGTTCCCGTGGTGAAAGCAGCGCTCAATGAAGCAGGTATTTCACTCCAAAATATTTCAGCGATCGCATTTACACAAGGGCCCGGCTTGCTCGGATCACTTATGGTTGGCGCAGGTTATGCAAAGGCAGTTGCACTATCATTAAATATTCCCCTAATAGCTGTAAATCATATGCAGGCACATATTCTTGCGCATTTTATTGATGATCCAAAACCAGAATTTCCCTTTTTATGTCTTACGGTAAGTGGCGGACATACGCAAATTATTTTGGTGAAAAGCTTTCTGGATATGGAGTTGCTCGGGCAAACCATTGATGATGCGGCAGGTGAAGCATTTGATAAATCAGCAAAAATGCTGGGGCTGAATTATCCGGGCGGACCAATGATAGATAAATTAGCAGCAACCGGAAATGCTGCGAAATTCAAGTTTGCCGAACCCAACATTCCCAATCTTGATTTTTCATTCAGCGGCTTAAAGACCTCCATTTTATATTTTTTACAGGCCCAGAAAAAAATTAACCCGAATTTTATTGAAGAAAATTTAAATGACCTCTGTGCATCGATCCAAAGGGCAATTGTAGAAATTTTGCTCAAAAAAATGTTGAAAGCATCAAAAAGCACAGGCATCAATGAAATTGCAATTGCCGGAGGTGTTTCAGCCAACAGCGAATTAAGAAGGCAATTTAAACTACAGGAGGAGCTGTCGGGTTGGAAAGTATTTATTCCCAAACTTGAATATTGCACAGATAATGCCGCCATGATAGCAATGACCGCATATTATAAATTTCTTGCCAATGATTTTGCTGATCAATCGGTAATTCCATTGGCGAGGATACCGGGGATAAATGAATGATGAGGAATGAGGAATAAGGAATAAAAAGTGAGGAGTGAAAAAAATTTGATTATTTAAATGAATGATTATTAATGTCACGTATCCAGATCAATTTCCCGGCTCAGGCTATTTTCTCTACAGAAATTCCTGTAAGGATAACCGATTTAAATTATGGCAACCATTTAGGAAATGATGCCATGTTGTCAATTCTGCATGAAGCACGCATTCAGTTTTTGAAAAGTTTTGGATATTCGGAAATGGATGTTGAAGGGGTGGGAATAATTATGTCGGATGCTGGTATTCAATTTAAGACTGAAGCATTTTATGGCGACATATTAAAAATAGATATTGGTGTTGGAGAATATTCAAGGGTGGGGTTTGATATTTTTTATAATGTATCCTGCGAACAAAGAATTGTGGCCCTTGCCAAAACAGGAATTGTTTTTTATGATTACGAGAGGAAGAAGATAGCAGCTGTACCGGTTAAGTTTGCTGAGAAATTTACCAAGTGATTTTTATTTGAAAAATTAAGTTATCAGTTGATACTCATTATTTATTGCTCTACCTTCATTTTGGTTGGTGAGGACACCGATTGATAAGCAATTTAACTTTTCTGCCGCCACCAGGTGTGGGCAAGATCGAAATAAATTTTGCTCAATCTTGCTCAATTTTACATAATTATCAAATTATTTGTCGTTCATTTGCATCCAATCACCCCCATTCCCTGTCTACTCATACAAGCTCCTCTTTCTCACACTCGGTTACCTCCATTTTACCACACTTTTTTTTACCATCTAAACCAAAGAGAATGAAAAAAGTGTATTCAATTCAATTCGCTGTACTTTTATTTACAGCCCTCCTCAACAATAATTCATACACACAAGTTGCTGATGATTGCACCGCACACCCCGATGATGAAATGATGCACGACGAACACTGCGCCGTTTTTGCCATGGTGCAGGAAGCCGACGCAACGCATATATCAATTAACAACGGTTCGTGGTTCAGTGCTTCAACCTGGAATACCGGAACAATTCCGAATACCGGCGCCAAAGTGCTGATCGATTCGGGATTTACGGTTACTTATGATGCCGTAAGTGAAACAGAAATTAACTGGCTGCGGGTGCAGGGCACATTAAATTTTTCATCCACATTAAATACGAAAATAAAAGTACTGTCCATCGTTGTGGATCCCATCGGCCATTTAAATATCGGCACGGCTGCTTCACCTGTCATCAATGGAAAAAAAGCGGAGATCATTTTTTCCGACCAGGGGCCAATAAATATTGTTGATGATCCTTTTGAATTTGGGAAAGGATTGATCAGTCACGGATATTTTGTTGTCAACGGATATTATAAAAAAACATATTGCGGGATTACAAAGCAATTAAATGCAGGGGCATCAAATCTTAAACTGGGTGAAGTGCCAACAGGATGGCAGGTAGGTGATCTTATTGTGATACCGGGCACCTACGGCTCTGCGATTGGCGACTTTGAAACCAACGTGAAATTTCACGATGAGGTGCTGACCATCACCAGTATTTCCGACAAAACAATTTACTTCACCAATAATGCAACAGGTGGTTCGACGCTTCAATATGAACATAAATTTCCAACAGGCTATGGATTAAAAATGTATGTTGCCAATATCACACGCAATGTAATTTTTGAATCTGAAAATTATTTAACTATTCCAATTGATCAGCGGGGGCATATCATGCTCATGCACAATGTTGCACAATCAGTTTCCAATGCAGCATTAAATGGATTGGGAAGAACCGATAAAAATATTTTGGTAACTGATCCTGTTGTAAATGATCTCGGCGTGCAAATTAGTGGAGGCGGAAATGTACGCGGCCGTTATAGTATTCATTTCCATAAAACAGGAACAAATAATATTGCAGCAACACCTGCATTAATTAAAGGTTGCGCCGTTGTAGATGCAACAAGCTGGGGGATAGTAAATCACGAAAGCAATGTAACTATTGAAGACAATGTTGTATTTGATTATGGTGGAGCTGCATTTGTTACGGAAGCTGGAAATGAATTGGGTGCATTTAATCGCAATATCGCCATCAAAGGGAAAAAAGCAACTTTATTTACCGATTTCAATGTGCGCACACCCAACTTTGATTTTGGTTTTGAAGGAAATGCATTCTGGATCCAAAGTTCAAATGTGAGTTATGAAAATAATATTGCCACCAGTTGCGCAGGTGATGCATATAAAGTTTTTAGTGATGATGCGGCGATGCCTGCAGTACGCCGTATTAAAATTCCGGCAGCAAATATTTTAAATCCCGTAATTACCGGAACTGATGATTCAATATATACTGCTGTCGTTCCTATGCGAAAATTCTCCGGCAATATTGCATACAATTGCAACAGCGCTATGATGTTCTGGACGCATTTATTGAATTCAGATAATGTCGGCGATTTTTCAACGATCGAATACGATCCATATACGCATAATCTTGTAAGCCTCATCTCCGATTTCCAATTCTGGAATATGCTGGCTGCAGGAATTTCGGTGAAATATTCGGGACAGGTACATTTTAAAAATGGATTATTGCTAGGTGATATCACCAATCAATTTCAAGCGAGCGACTGGATATCAGGAAATCCATCCGGTGGATTTGCTTTTCTCACAAGTACTGTTACAGGACAAATTATTTATGAAGGATTAACCGTGAAAGGTTGGAAAAGAGGAATTGCGGCAGGAAGAACCGATGACCTGAAAAGCGGCGATGATCTCGAATATAATTACCGCAATTCAAAATTGATAGGAGGAACCTTCAATAATAATTTATATAATATTTATCCCGAAG
>JBIOHA010000183.1:0-6048 GCA_044448625.1 Chitinophagales bacterium
GGTCTGTATTATTATCAATTCTAATGATAATGGTATCTGTACCTTTAGTGCATTCAACATTAAATGATGACCCGTCTCCGAGCCACTGAGATTCATTTATAATAAATCCCTCAGTCATGTCTTGATTTAATTCCAACAAATCAGATTCTGAATCTTCGCTTAAAGTGGTAACATCGGTTGGCAATTTCAAGGTATTATCTGCCAAATTAAATATAACCGTATCCGGTTCAATCTCCGTCAACCCGTTAAATTGCGTGATGGTACCAATTACAGTCACTTCATCTCCTTCTGTAACTGTATATCCAAATGTTTCAGCAAAACTAAAAACATTAATTCCGCCGGTTGCATCAATTAATGTAAATTGTAATCCGCCATCCCAGGTATTAATTCCATAAACAATTCCTGTTAATGAGCAAAACAATCCATCGCTTAATGCGATTCCATCAGCGTCCTCTTCAGTTACTTCAGCAATATCGAATGTTGGAATAATAATATCATCATCATCAATAATATTAATTTCGAAATCGGCAATTGGGCCCATCGCACAGGTTCCTGAAATCACAGTTAAATTCATCAGCAGCATTTCATCTGTTTCGATAGTAAAATCATTTATAATTTCAACATCAAAACTTTGGGTGGTTGCGCCGGCAGCAGTAAAAGTAAAATTTGCAGGCAGGCTGAAAATATAATCTGTTCCTGCTGTCATTATTGTTGCACCATCTAAATACATTTGAATTTCGCAATCGGCGGGTTCTGTTAATCCGATCGTTCCGGAAACGGTGCCGATATTTTCTAATTCAGTAGCGCCAATTGTGGTAAATGAAACGATAGGTGGCGTAACCAATTCATTATCTTCAATTGTGATAACAACTGCAGTATCTGCTCCGGCAATACAGGTTCCATCAACGCTGCCGATAAAAATAATTCCCGTTTCCGTTCCTTCGGCAATCAGATCATCCACTAATCCAAAATCAACGGTTTGAGTAGTGGGACCACCTTCAATAAAACCTAAAGTGAATCCTGTTAAACCATAATCGAATCCGGGTGTTGCTGTTGCAGCTGCGCCGTATCCGAAATGCATGGTGCAATCTTCACTTTCAGACAAGCTAATATCAAATGAAGCAACAAGGTCACCTTCATTCACTGTCATTTCCGCAGGAATAAAATTATATGCAGGAAATGTTGCAGCTACATTTGCAGTTAAAGAAATATCATCAATCCCAAATTCATCACGGCTGCCTCCTCCGGTAACATCATCTCCCGTCCAGCTCAAATAAAAATTATCACCCGGTGCAATGGAAATCCCTGTTATATTAAAACTAAGATCCGTTTGATGCATAATAAAATCGGCTAATTCATCAGAAATAAGATCCAGCGCAGGAATATTGGTATAACTTAAATCATCCATCGAATAAGAACAGTTGAAATTATTTGCTCTTTCTTCATCATTAAGTACAAGAACAGAATAGCTCAATGATAATTGTCCGATCATATCGGGTGTATTATTTATGATCTTCAGTTTAAAATTGCCCGGTGTAAAATCACCTGCGGCGGGTTGCACCCATAACATCTGGTTGCCGGCAACGTCGAGCGAATAAATTCCGCCATTAATTACGCCACCTGCAATGGCACCTCTGGCAAAATCACCCGACATGGCGGTGCCGCCAAATGCCAGGTCGCCATCGGTAAATCCGGTTGCGCTCCAGTCGTTGGAATTTAACATCCCGACCCCTCCACCGGGTTGAAACCCTAAGCCGGAAAATCCTGTAAAATCGATCGTGACCGGTGTTCCGAGGGTATTGATCGCCAATTGCGTAAAAGCATTATTGGAGATAATGCATGCTGATATTAATAGTAGTGATCTTTTCATGATTCGGCTTTTTAAAATGAAGATTGAAAGCTCAAATTTAATAACAATTTTAAAGCGGGAATGCTTTATCCGGGTCATTATAAATTCAAATTGTGAATGGGCGGTTAGTAAAGTGTAAAAAAAATTTGGTTTTTATTGAGATAGTCGGATATTTGACAAAATTATTTTCCTCAAATAATTAAACCATGATCAAAAATAAAGTTTTACCTGAACCTGGAAGTTTGTTGTTGAGCGAACCATTTATGCTCGATCCCAATTTCAAACGCACTGTTGTGATGGTATGCGAACATATTGAAGACGGAGGTTCGGTAGGGTTCATATTAAACAGGCCATTGAATATCCAGGTGTGTGATGCACTAGTGGATTTTGACGAAGTGAAAAATGAATTGTTTTATGGCGGGCCGGTGGCGCAGGATACCTTGCATTATCTGCACCGCTATGGAGATATGATTGAAGACAGCATGCAAATAACCGATGATATTTATTGGGGTGGAAATTTTGAACAACTGGGCAATATGCTAAAGGCCGGTTCCATTGAGCAGAATAATATTAAATTTTTTCTGGGATACAGCGGTTGGAATCCGGGTCAGCTCCTGGGTGAAATGGAAGATAATTCGTGGATCATTACTCCCGCAAAAAGTCAGTATGTTTTTGATGTGGGCGATAAAGAATTGTGGAAGAAAGTGTTGAATGATCTGGGTGGAGAATACAGGCAGATCATTAATTATCCGGAGGATCCGATACTGAATTAATATTTACAGACCGCAATGAACTCTTGTGAGTTAGCGGATGGGGCTGTTTAAATTCGCATTTTTGCTCATTTCGAAATTCGCAATTCTCTTACAGGCGGAAGGATATTAAATATTTTACCGTCGCCAATTCCAAATACAAGATCATTTTTTTTATGTTCAATTGATCTTGAGCCGGTAAATCTTCCAAATGCCGGAATTACGCCATAATTTTCGTAGAACCAGAAACAGGGTAAACGCAATGATTGTTTTGCTTTGCCGTGCAGCATAACACATGGATGAATATGGCCGTAAAGATTTAAGGTCTCTTTTTCAGTTATTTTTTTATCGTGGGTGAATAATATATTTTCAACCTGAAGCGCATCATCATAACAATCAATACCCGCAAAGATGTACCAATCCCGGTTTAAAATATCGTGGTTGCCGATAACGAGTTTTATTTTTAATCCGGAAATTTTTTTTCTCCAATAAAGAAACTCGTTCAGCCCTTCATTTTCTTCGCTGTGAAACATATCGCCAAGAAAAAGAATAATGGAGGGTTGAAAAGTATCAATTAGCGTTTCAATTTTTTGAAGATCGAATTGAAGAATTCCCCGTGGAACCGCAATTCCATTTTTTCTGAAATGATTTTCCTTGGCGAGATGCGCATCTGCAATGATGAGCATTTTCTGTTCGATCCAGAACAGCGCACCTGTTTCCGATAAAATAAACTGTTGATTGAAATGTTGTAAATGCATTGGCGAGTAAAATTATTGATTCTCGGCCAGCATTTTTTTAATGCGATCTGACAATTTTTCTGAAGTGAGTCTGTCTCTCAGGCTGTCGACAACAATTGGAAAAGCAAATGGCGAAAATTTAACGGTATGCCTGATAACGATCTCATTATTGCTGATCCTGAGCAAGGCCGTTCGCATTCTGGCATTTTCCATCTGGTCGTATAAAATATCATCATAAGCCTGTTTCAGCAAGAGGTTATCAGGTTCATACTCACGCAGCACATCAAATATTAATTGTGATGATGCCTGGAGATGTCGCGATCTTTTTAATTCACCGGGATAACCCTGGAATATCATTCCTGAAATAATGGAAATATCGCGGAATTTCCTGCGAGCCATCTCTGTTGCATTTACAGAATTAAAAAGATCTGATTCCATTTCATTAAGATCAAATAATTTTCTAACAAGTTCTTCGGTAATATTGATATTTTCATTGCATAATAATTCAAATCCATAATCATTCATTGCAACTGAAATACTAACCGGCAATAATTTCCCTAATCGAAATGCCGATAATCCCGCCATTACCTCATGCACAACGCGGCCTTCAAAAGGGAAAATAAAAATGTGAAAACCATCTTTGCTTTCGGCAGTTTCTACCAGTATCTGATTTGATCCCGGCAAGGCGGAACGGTATTTCTGCATGGCAAGAAGCGGTTCCAATAAATTAAATTCCGGGTTATGAATCGAATTTCTGAGCGATCGGTCAAGTTGTACACGCATTAGTTCAGCCATATAAGATGAAAGTGGCATCCGGCCACCCATATAAGATGCTGTAAATGCTTTTTGCTCTTTCGTTTTGCGCACAAATGCCGTCATGTCTTTCAACATTAAAAATTCAACGCATACGCCTGCAAACCAAAAAACATCTCCGGGTTTTAGCGATGCGATAAAATATTCTTCTATCGTTCCCAAACTTCCGCCTCTCAAATATGAGATCCGCACAACAGGGTCGCTTACAATTGTGCCGATCTGCAATAAATGTTTTGTCGCAGCTTTTCTACTGGTGATGCGATAAACATTTTCAATTATTGCCACTTTATTAAATTCATCGTATGCCTGCAACGCCGTTCCTCCTTCAGTGATATATTTCAAGAGCCAATGCCATTCCACCTCATTCAATAATTCATAAGCATGTGTCGATTTAATTTCTTTATACAATTGCTCGGAAACAAATCCTTCTCCAATTGAAAGTGAAACAATATATTGAATCAGGACATCAAAACACATCACCAATGGTTCGCGTTTTTCAACAATATTTGTTGTGAGTGCTTCTTTGATTGCAGAAATTTCAACTAATTCCAAAGCATGGGTGGGAATAAAATATATTTTGGAGATCGCACCCGGCTGATGTCCGCTCCTTCCTGCACGCTGGGTAAATCTTGCAACCCCTTTTGGTGAGCCGATCTGAATTACGGCATCCACTGGCCGGAAATCGACACCAAGATCAAGGCTCGATGTACAAATCACCGCTTTTAAATTTCCAGCGTGCAAATTTTCTTCCACCCAGTCGCGAACTTCTGTAGATAAACTTCCATGATGCATGCCAAGCAACCCGGCGAGTTCTTCGTTATAATTTAATATCTGGTGATACCATATTTCAGCCATCGCTCTTGTATTCGTAAATACAAGCGTTGTTGTCGATTTGTTTATGATATCAATTATCTGGGGTAGTAATTTAAGTCCAATATGTCCCGACCATGGAAGCACCTCAATGCTATCGGGCAAAACGGTATTTACTTCGATCAACTTTTTATTTTCAGATCTTACGATCACTGCTTTTTCATCCGCAATTTCTTTTCCTACGAGTACCTCCATCGCTTCAACAAGATTTCCTATGGTTGCACTTATTGCCCATATCCGCAAATTGCGTTTATTATTTTCAGCAATAGTTTTTAACCGCGACAAAGCAAGTTCCACCTGCACACCTCTCTTGCTGCCGAGCAATTCATGCCACTCATCCACCACTACACATTCAAGCGTACTGAACAATTGTGAATAATTATTTCCGCATAATAAAACATGCAAACTTTCGGGGGTGATGATCAGCACTTCAGGCATGGAAATTTTCTGTGCCTTTTTTATTTTTTGAGAAACATCGCCTGTTCTTAATTCCACTCGCCAGTTGAGCTCCATAATATCACAAGCTTCCTGCAAAGCATTTCTGATATCTTTTGCAAGCGCCCGCAACGGTGAAATCCATAATAATTTTAGTGAAGACGTAGTTTTAATATCTGCCGCAGCGGAATTGGATCTTTGCTTTTCGAGTGCTTCGGCAATTACCGGGATAAACATGGCATATGTTTTTCCACTGCCTGTTGGTGCATTTAATAATCCATTGTATCCTTCATAATAAGCCTGGGCCAGTTGTGTCTGAAAATCATACTGTATCCAATTCTTTTTTTCAAACCAGGAATTTACTATGTCAAAATAAAGAGCCATTTTTTAGAATTGCGGATTGCGGATTTTCAATTGCGGATTGATTGAGAATTGATTGAGAATTGCGAATTAATCCAAACACGTTAACAATTCGAAAACCCTAACATCCAAACACGCTACCACATATAAACATATACACCCCAACAAAAAGATTGAGCAAAATTGAGCAAAATTGAACCCATTCCCACACATGAACACGTTAACACCTGAACAC
>JBIOHA010000184.1:0-6035 GCA_044448625.1 Chitinophagales bacterium
GTAATAATCTTTGATCGCCTGTCCGCCCCAGTCCTTACTGATCGCTTCATTCCATTCGGTGCCATGCCCCGGCATTCCTCTTCTGTTTGGTGCAACAATGATATAACCATTCGCAGCCATTAACTGAAAATTCCATCTGAAAGAATAAAATTGCGTAAGTGCACTTTGCGGTCCGCCCTGACAATATAAAAGTGTCGGGTATTTTTTTGCAGGATCAAAATCTGGTGGATAAATAAACCAGACGAGCATTTCTTTTCCGTCGGTTGTCTGCACCATTTTACGTTCCGTTTTACCCATTTTAATTTTATCGTAACGGGGATTATTTATGGAAGTAACAGCATCTATTTTTCCCGTGGCGGGGTTTACAATAAAAATTTCTGTTGCATGATTCATATCTGTTCTCGAAACAACGAGCATCCCATTTGTTTCACCAATAATTCCTGTAATATCAAAATCACCCGTAGTAATTCTTCTTATTGGATTTCTTTTTTTACCGGCATCAACTTTTGTGAAAACGTTATCTACATCCAGTTCAAATAATTGAATGGTGCCGTCAACAGGAGCAGTGAAATAAATAAATTTTCCATTATTGCTCCATCTCATCGCATCTATCGACTCATCAAAACTTTCGCTTGCATCAATTTTTGTATTTGTTTTCTTCTCAAGAATGTATATCCTGTTTTTGTCTGCTTCATATCCATCGCGTTCCATGCTTAACCACGCCATGCGGGTACCGTCGGGAGAAATATTCGGATTTGTATCATACCCCATCATACCTACAGTAAAATTTTGTGTTTTCCCATTTTCGATATTAAATACAAAAATGTCGGTATTCGTACTCGTTGTATATTCCGTTCCTGATTTTTCTTTTTTTACATATACAATAAATTTTCCATCCGGGTGCCAAACCATATCTTCAATACCACCGAAAGGCATTTGAGGAGAATCAAATTTTTCACCTGCCATAATATCTGTTTCACTGGTTATTTTCCCATTATCCCATTTTGCATAAAATAAATGACTATAGGCGCCATCTTCCCATGTATCCCAATGACGATAATTCAATGAATTGATCACTTTCGCTGTTGAACCTGGAACATCTTTGTATATTTCATTGGCATTAATATTTTCCATATGCACATCTTTCGAGAACATAATATAATTACCGTCGGGAGAAAAACGCACGTTGTTTAATCCCCCATCGTAATTAGTTAACTGTATAGCCTGGCTGCCATCCCATTCCGACTGCCATATTTGTCCTTTTAAAATAAATCCCATTTTATCATTCGGCAATTTCATAACGCTATTTTCAGAACCCTGTGTAGTTGTTAACTGCAACGGCGTACTTTTGTTTAGTCCCACGGAATAAAGGTTTCTTTCGCTGGTACCGGTTTCAACATCGTAATAAGTAACACCGTAGATCACATGGTTGCCGTCGGGTGATATTGTTTCACCCCCTACCCTGCCGAGGCTCCACAACAATTCGGGGGTCATTACAGCCTGGGCATTTAAAGCAGAATAAAAGGAGATAAATAAACATAAGATCGAACTTCTCATTTTGAATATTTTCCAGCGAAGATACTATGCCTATCTCATTTTTTTGATGATATGAAAATATGTTGTGTTCATGAATACAATTTATCTTTATTTTGCGGAAATAAATTCTAATTGCTGATCTATGGAATATATCGGTCATTTATCAAAGGATAAGAAATTAAAGTTGCTTATTGAAACGCATGGCCCTTTCAAATTAAAAAAAGAAAAAAATATCTGCCTCTTTTTATGTTATAGCATTATGAGTCAGCAGTTATCCACCAAGGTTGTAAAAGTTTTTCATCAGCGTTTTATTGATCTCTTTAGCGGAAAAGAACCAACGGCTCATCAAATTGCCTCTACAAAATTTGAAACTTTGCGTGCAATTGGCCTGTCGAATGCAAAAGCGTCGTACGTGTTGAATGTTGCCAATTTCGAAATAGAAAAAGGAATGGGAAATACTATCCTGGGTAAAATGAGCAACGAGGAAGTGATAGCATATCTCACTGAAATTAAAGGCGTGGGAAGATGGACGGTGGAAATGTTATTGATGTTCGCATTGGGAAGGGAAGATGTTTTTTCTCCTGATGACCTGGGTATTCAGACAGCAATGATCAAGATCTATAAAATGAATTACCAGGATAAAAAAGAGTTGCTCTCCAAGATGAAAAAGAAGGCTGAAAAATGGGCGCCGTACAGAACATTTGCCTGCCTCTATTTATGGCGTTATAAAGATGTAAAATAAAAAAACCGCAGGTTCGCTGCGGTTGGTTCGAATGTTTTTGAATTTATAGGGTTGCCTTTTCTCCGCCTTTATCGGGACTGCACTTTGAGGGAGGGCAATCTTTGGTTTGAGGACAAGTTGCTGACGCTTCGCTGTTGGATGTTGAGCTTGCTCCTACTGCAGGACATTTAGCTGCCTGTTCGGGAGTGCAATTCGAAGGATCGCAATGTGACGAATTTTCAGAAGAAACCTGTTCAATTTTTGCTTTCTCCGTATTTGCTGTTGTTGACTTGGAAGTTGTAAATGCAAATATCGCAACACCTGTTACAACAATAAGTGCAAACAGGGCAATCATCGCTTTTCTGTTCATAATTTTGAATTTGACCACAAGATAAGCATTAATTCCATCCGTATTTTTTTCGCAACAACATTTAACATTTTACCGAGAGTATGCTACTCCTGTAAGAGTTGAGAGAGAAAACGGTGATCAACAATTTTTAAAACTTAAGGTGGGTTATAAGATTCAGTATGATTTTTGGAAATTTGCGTATAAATAAAAGCCATATCAATGAAGAAGTTATTTGGATTATTGCTATTAGTTGTTTCCTTAGGGTTGAATGCCCAGGTATTACAACAGGTTAATTTACAGGGCGAACGAAATGAAGAGGAAAGACTGCCTGATAGTTTTCAATGGCAAACGGAACAATTTGCCGACCTCGGAATATTGAGATATGTTATTCCTGATTGGGATAATCTCAGCACCAACCAAAAAATTTTAGTGTACTATTTAACCCAGGCTGGTTATTCAGGCAGGGATATTATCTGGGACCAAAATTACCAGCATAATCTCGTGATCAGGAAAACACTCGAAAATATCGTAAGGACTTATGCTGGTGATAAAACTTCAAAAGAGTGGGCAAACTTTATGTTATATACCAAGCGTGTTTGGTTCAGCAATGGGATTCATCACCACTACTCTACTGATAAAATATTACCGCTATTCAGCATAGATTATTTTCGCTCGCTTTTGCTGGCAACAAATAATTTATTGTCGGAAGAAATAATACATGCGATGTTTGATCCGGAAATGGATAATAAAAAAGTGAACCTGGATCCAAACACAGATCAATTATTATCATCAGCTACAAATTTTTATGCTCCTAATGTTTCGCAGGCTGATGCTGAAGCTTATTATGAAAAGATCATTGCTAAAGATGATCCTAAACCGATCTCCTATGGATTGAATTCAACGCTGGTAAAATCTCCAAATGGTGGTGTTGAAGAAACTGTTTGGAAAGTAGATGGGATGTACAGTTCTGCGATCAAACAAATTGTTTACTGGCTTGAAAAAGCGGTTACTGTTGCAGAAAATCAAAAACAGGCTGATGCATTGCGTTTGCTTATTGAATATTATAATACCGGTGATCTGAAAACCTGGGATAAATATAATATTGCATGGGTTGAAGCAACAGAAGGCGATATAGATTATATCAATTCATTTATCGAAGTATATAACGACCCGCTAGGATATCGCGGATCATTTGAATCGGTTGTTGAGATAAATGATTTTGAAGCATCAAAAAGGATGAGCACATTATCGGACCATGCACAGTGGTTTGAAGAAAATTCCACGATACAAAAAGCGCATAAAAGAAATGATGTTGTAGGAATTTCATATAAAGTGGTGAACGTAGCCGGCGAATCAGGTGATGCATCTCCTGCAACGGCTGTTGGTGTTAATTTGCCCAATGCGAACTGGATCAGAAATGACCACGGATCAAAATCGGTAAGCCTTGGAAATATTTCGTATGCATATGAGCAGGCAGGAAGTTCTGCTTTGCTTGATGAATTTTGTTATTCCCCCGAAGAAAAAAACAGGGCAAAAGAATATGGTTCACTTGCAGGTAAAATGCATACCGCCATGCATGAAGTTATCGGGCATGCAAGTGGAAAAATTTTGGATGGCATTGGCACTCCCAAAGAAACATTAAAAAGTTATGCGAGTCCACTCGAAGAAGGTCGTGCTGACCTGGTTGCATTATATTATATCATGGATCCTAAATTACTTGAATGGGGTTTGATACCATCAATTGAAGTAGCAAAAGCAGAATACGACAGCTATATCCGAAACGGTTTGATGATTCAACTCCGCAGGATAGAACCGGGAAAAACAGTAGAAGAATCGCATATGCGCAACAGGCAGATGATTGCCGCATGGGCATTCGAACACGGAAAATCAAATAATGTGATCGAAAGAAAATATGAAAATGGAAAAACATATTTTGTGATCAATGATTACGAAGCGTTAAGGAAATTATTTGGAGAATTGCTGAGAGAAGTTCAGCGAATAAAATCGGAAGGCGACTATAAATCAGGAATGGAATTGGTTGAAAAATACGGTGTGATGGTGGATGAGCAATTGCATACTGAAGTATTGCAGCGCACAGAAAAATTAAATATACCTGCCTATTATGGATTTATTAATCCGCTTTTGACTCCGGTATATGATAATGCAGGAAACATCACAGATGTGACAGTTACTTACCCGGAAGATTTTACCCAGCAGATGATGTATTATGGAGAGAAATATTCATTTCTTAAGCCGGGAGGAAAATAAAAGTTTTAGAATTTAATTATTAAAGGGTTTGTGTTTCGGCACAAGCCCTTTATTATTTCATCCAAACCTTCAATGAATCTTTCATGCCTTTTGAAAATATTTCGCGACCATAAGCCGGGATATCTAGTTTTACTTCCCTGAAATTTGTTTCATCGGCGGTTGTGAATATCTTGTCGGCGTCGATATCGATCGCTGTTTTTACCAGAATGGAATTTGTTTCGGAATAATAGAAGTAATCAAAGAATTGTTCATTGTCAGGAGTTACCTGGACGAGGTTCATTCCATCATTATTTGAAATGAAGAGCATCACTGCGTCTTTAGAGTTAAATTTTTTATCGCCATTAATGTCTTTTTTCACGATGCGATAAAATATAAGCGGCCGTTTATATTCATTGTGTATCGAGAACGATAAAATGTGCATTGTATCTTTAATTAGAGGATATGTAGTTCCACTCAGTTTATTGTAAAACAAAATGTTCCTGATATCGAATTCATTTTCCCTTTCATTATAATATTCACTTGAGGCAAGCCGGTCGTACCTGTTATCTGCTGAATTTTCACTGAAACCAAATCCGGTTGTCTCAGCATTATAATCTGCATACTGATCTGTGATCGCTACTTTTTTTGCCGCTTCGTTTATTTTCGGATTATAGTTGCCGCCAACCGGGAATAACAATACACTATCCAGTCCATAACTTACCGGGTTTCCTATCACCAGCGAGATGTTTTCCGGATTGATTATCTCAATTGATTTCTTGTTGGAACAGGAATAGCCGATCAACAACAGGGTAATTACAAAAAACAAATGTGTAGTTCTCATGATCATTAATTAATTTTTTAAACGCGGGTTTATTTTCTCGATCACAATATTTTATTGCTGTGCTTATTATCAACACCAAGCATAGGCCAGCCTGAGACAGCACTTTCATTTGTATTGATCGCATATAAATATCCTGATGTTGAAGTTACATAAATCCAACCATTCATGGCTATGGGTTGTGAACGCACCGCATCTTTTATCTCGTATTTTTTAATTGTTTTTCCTGATTCATGATCCATTAATAATATATCGCCATTCAGTGTTGCAATAATAAGATATTTACCGGCGATTACAGGTGATGTAGCGAGATAACCGCCTTCACTATGCAGGTTGCCATCCAC
>JBIOHA010000185.1:0-5997 GCA_044448625.1 Chitinophagales bacterium
CTTTTTATGGTGAGTGGTGAATTAGGATCTATAAGCATCTTCTTACTTCACACTTCTTACTTCCTACTTCCTTTATCCCACTCCATTGAGAGCCTCAATTTTATTGAGACCCCTGCCCGAAATAGCAGGCGGGCTCAATTCCGCAACTTCTTACTTCACACTTCTTACTTCTAACTTCATACTTACTTCTTACTTCCTACTTCTTACTTTTTATTAACTAAACCCCAACCTCTTTTTCAATTCCAACGATAGCTCTGGTAATTTTCTCCTGTCGATTAAAAAGCTGGAGAGCAGAGCAAAATCTTTAAAAATATAATGTGCAGATAATGCTCCTTGCAGATATTCTTTTCCCGAACTTCCGCCAGTGCCCACACGAGCACCGATCATGCGATGCACCATGCTGATATGCCTGAATCGCCAGGTGGCCAGTTGTTCGTCGATGTCAAGTAAATTATGTATGAGCTGAAACGGTAAATGCAAAAGTGGAAATCCGCGGTAAAGAGAAATAAATAATGCATTGCGCATTGCTTCGCTGCTTAAGCTCGTATGATCGCCTTTAGGTTCTTTAAAAAAGATATCGATAAATATATTCTTATTGTGCTGCTCTCCTTCTACCAGTGTATCACCATAAATATGCAGATAATCATTCCAGAAAACGTGATGGGTTGAATTATTTGGAAATGTATGTTTATAGTTTTGCCAGAGACCATCATCTTCAAAAAAGGGCATGCGCCTCAACCATTCATCAATTAATTCCAGCAATGTTTTTTGCGATTCCACTTTTTTTACCTCTGCAACATATTCAGGTTTCAACATGCTTAAATAATATTCCTGGCCATGACGTGCTTCGAATTTTAATCCCAGTTTTGCCTCCAGCATTTTAAACTGCCAGCTTTGAAATCCGGATGCCGGCCGCAAAAGATCTCTGAACTCATGAAAATCGAGTGGCGTCATTGTTTCGAGAATATCGATCTGATTTACCAAAAGCTTTAAAATGGTAACAACACGGGAAGTTCTGTGAACAATTGTTTGCAGTTCAGGCGAATTATCATTGACAGTTTCTTTATTGAAAATGGCAATGGCACTATCAACCTCAAAATGAATTTGCTTGAACCACAATTCATAGGCCTGGTGAATAATAATAAACAACATCTCATCATGTGCATGCAAATTCTCCTTATCACTTTCCAATGATTGTGAATTCAATATCCTGTCTAATTGTAAATATTCGGTATACTCAACCGGTTTGCGGGCCATATTTATATTTTGCATAAAGATAGCAAGCTAAATATAAACCGTGGGCAGTCTCAGTCTCAGTCACAGTCTCAGTCACAGTCTCAGTTGGCAGTGGGCAGTTGGCAGTTGGCAGCCTCAGTTAGCAGCTATGAATGGTAACAAAACACATTATTCATTCCTGTTTATTTATTTAGTGAGATTAAAAACTGATGGCTAACCTGTTTTCAAATCTTAATGATTTTTTAAATCCAATATCATTGAGTTTTGCCTACATAAACTGAAAATATTTATTTATAAAATCAAACCCCAATTTATTTTTATACATCAGATGATCTTCAAATGGTAATCAAATATTCCGGCAATTAACCGGCCGTTCTCCCGATACCTGATACTTGTACCTGATACAATTTTCGGCTGTTCATCGGCTGTTCATCGGCTGTTTATCGGCTGCTTATCGGCTGTTCATCAGCTGTTCACTATCCACAATCTTAGACAAACAAATAAGTTTATGGGATAAACTGTCGTTCAATTAGGCCCGGGGCATCATTACCTTTACTTTTCACTCCGCCGTAAGGTGGATCCGGGAAAAAGAATGGCTGAATCAAAAAAGAATACTAAAAAAACCAAAAAAGGGACTTTCTCTTTTTTAAAAGACGAAAGGTTTAAAAAAATTACGGGGATAATATTTATTCTGCTCAGTTTTTTTCTGTTGGTTTCATTTGCGAGTTATCTCATTACCTGGAAGCAGGATCAGAGTTTAATATGGCAGCATCCCTGGCAGCAGGTATTTAACAGCAGCCTCGATATAAAAAATCACCTCGGCAATCTTGGCGCAGTGGTGAGCCACCAGTTTTTTTATTCGTGGTTTGGAATTGCAAGTTTCTTTTTCGCGATCTGGTTTTTCACGCTTGGCATAAATATCTTTTTCAGCAAAAGGGTTTTTAATAATAAAGTAATTATTGGTGAAGGCGTTGTGATCATGGTATGGCTGAGCACCATCCTTGGGTTTCTACTTTTCAACTCTCAATTTCCATACGGCGGCGCTTTTGGAAAAGGTACATCATTTTATCTGGAAAGCATATTCGGAAAGATCGGCGCCATCCTGTTGCTTACTGCTGCGCTGATCATTTATCTAATAATTTTCACGAAAGCAGACTTTGGATTTTTATTGAACATGTTCAGGCGGGAGAAAAAAATTCTAGCAACCGATCCGCTTACTGAAGATGACAACCTGATTGAAGATGAGGGAGAAAATATTGACGTAAAAGAAAATGTTTTTGTTCCACCGGTTTATACCAGCAGAACCGATATTGAAGATCCCGTGAAAATGGAATTGAAAATTGTTGAACCCGGACCAGAAAAAATTCAACCCGTTGCACTTGATATTGATGAGCCCGAAATAGAAAATGAGAAAGAGCAGGAAATTGAAGAAGAATTAGAATTGGACATCGAAGAACCGCACGAAGAAAATATCGAACTCGAAAACAAGAATTATCATTTTGACCCGGTGCTTGACCTGCCTAACTATAAATATCCCGGGCTTGATCTTCTGGAGGAATATGCCAGTGAAACATTATCGATAAATACAGAGGAACTCGAACGCAATAAAGATCAGATCATTGGCACTTTGAATAATTACAATATCCAGATCTCAAAAATTAAAGCAACCATTGGCCCGACCGTTACCTTGTATGAAATTATTCCTGCAGCCGGTGTGCGCATATCGAAAATTAAAAATCTGGAAGATGATATTGCATTAAGCCTTGCAGCATTGGGCATTCGCATTATTGCACCCATTCCCGGAAAGGGAACGATCGGAATCGAAGTTCCGAATGTAAATAAAGAAACCGTTTCGATGAAGAGCCAGATCGCATCAGAAAAATTTCAGCATGCGAAAATGGATCTTCCGGTTTGTTTGGGAAAAACAATATCGAGTGAGAATTATATCGCCGACCTTACACGGATGCCCCATCTTTTAATGGCAGGTGCAACGGGACAGGGAAAATCGGTGGGAATAAATGCAATATTGATTTCATTGCTCTATAAAAAACATCCATCGCAATTAAAGTTCGTGATGGTGGATCCGAAAAAAGTTGAATTGAGTTTGTTCTCTACCATCGAAAAACATTTTCTTGCTAAATTGCCCGGAGAAGAAGATGCAATTATCACTGATACAAGAAAAGTGGTACATACATTAAATGCGCTCTGCATTGAAATGGATACCCGTTATGAATTATTGAAAAATGCGCAGGTAAGAAATGTAAAAGAATACAATGCGAAATTCATCAGGAAAAAACTAAACCCGAAAGAGGGGCATATTTACCTTCCATATATTGTATTGGTAATTGATGAGTTTGCCGATCTCATCATGACGGCAGGAAAAGAAATTGAAATGCCGATTGCAAGAATTGCCCAGTTGGCAAGAGCAGTAGGTTTACATTGCGTTATTGCCACGCAGCGCCCTTCAGTAAATATTATCACAGGAACCATCAAAGCAAATTTCCCCGCAAGGATAGCATTTAAAGTTGCAAGCAAGGTCGACTCACGCACCATTCTCGATTCAAGTGGTGCCGAGCAACTGGTTGGCCGTGGCGACATGCTGTTGGCTATTGGCAGCGATGTGATAAGATTGCAATGTCCTTTTGTCGACACTCCTGAAGTCGACAGCATTGTAAGTTTTATTTCAGAACAAGCCGGTTATCCCGAAGCATTCCAATTACCGGAGTTCATTGATGAACAGGCACAGAAAGAAAAAGCCGAATTAATGGATGGCGAACGCGATTCGCTGTTTCATGAAGCGGCAAGAATTATTGTTCAGCATCAGCAGGGATCAACCTCCTTAATTCAACGCAGGTTAAAGTTAGGATACAACAGGGCAGGGCGTTTAATGGACCAGCTGGAAGCTGCAGGTATAGTTGGACCCAACGCCGGAAGTAAAGCAAGAGAAGTAATATTCAATGATATGGGTCAACTGGAACAGTATTTGCAAACCCTCGAATGATATTAAAAACCTATCATTTTTCAAGCTAATTTTGCAAATTATAACCTAAGATCATGAAAAAAGTTACTTCTGTTCTGTTCATTGTTCTTCTTGCTTCTAAAGCCTTGATGGCCCAGACATCCGACGACAAAGCGGTTAAATTATTAAAAGCGGTTAGCCAGAAATACAACGCATTTAAAACCATGCAGATGGATATTTCTCTCACCATCGAAAATCTTGAAACAAAAAGTAAAGATTCCAAATCAGGTAAAGTGATGAGCAAAGGAAATATGTTCAACGCCGAAATGGGCAACCAGCAAATTATCTGCGACGGCAAAACACTATGGACATATTTAAAGGATGTGAATGAAGTGCAGATCAATAATTTTGAAAAAGGACAGGACATCATGAGTCCGAATGATATTTTTAAGATAGCAGAAAAAGATTATCTCGCTTACCTCGGTGATAAGGTAACAGAGAGCGGAAAAACACTTCAGATAATTGAACTCACGCCAAAAAATAAAAGCCTCAGCTTCAGCAAAATTAAAATGTATGTCAACATTGGCGATAACTCTGTTGCTAAAGGAGTTGTTTTCGATAAAAATGCTATTCACTATACTTATGCCATCAGCAACTTTAAATCAAATGTTGAAATGGCCAATTCAAGTTTCACCTTTGATAAAACTAAACATCCGGGCGTTGAGGTGATTGATTTGAGAGAGTAATGTAGATTCACAACTCGCCCGTAAAAACATCTCAGTATTTTAACAGAATGGTGATGTAATGCTCTTGTTTATTAAAATTTCGGTAGACATTTCCTCTGTGTCAAGAGGCTCAAAAATCATATCAACTAATTCCTGAAAAGTTGGAGGTTGCTGAGAATAAACGACAGTGATTTGCAGGAATAGGCCTACTCCTAAAAGGATGTAATTTTTCATGGGGATTAAGATTTAAAATTTAAAAGTATTTTTTAAGCTAATATAAAATTTCGTAATAAGTTGTATCGAATGATGGACAATAAATATTATAATCAAGACTTTCTGAATAGACCCCATCAATGATAATAAATACATGCAGCCCAGTTATTGTATTTCCATAGACCTGTTCAATTGCAATTGTATCCACTTCGTTACCGTAATAAGGTCCAATATTTAAACCGTTTATACTTACATGATCTGTGGCATCATATTCATTAATATTATGAACCCTCAGTTTCAAAAAGGCTTCAGGGCTAATTAATACTTCTGTTTCAACTCCGGGTTTGATGCTGATAGTAACAGAATTATCAATATAATGCGCTTTTATTGCATATGCCTCGTACGCATATCCGTCCTTTCTTCCATATGAAAATTCAAATTTCCCGGAGTCGTCTGAAGTCGTTGAATCAACTATATAAGTTGGTGTAGGATTACCAAAAATGTCAGGGATCTCGCTTTCAAGCAGGTAAACAGTCGCATCAGTAACTACATCTAAAGTTGTTTTATCCTTAACAGTCCCTTCAATGTTAAAGGAGCTGAGATCATCATATTTACATGATACGAGCAGGCAGGTGATACAAAAAAATAAAGCATTTTTCATTTGCTTTGAGATATGATATACTCAAATTTAAATAAAAAATGCTTAAAGGGTATTTTTACGTAGATCAGTAGTTTTAGTCCTGAGAAATTAAACTCGACGAAAAAAATGAATGACGTGTTACTTTAAATTTATCGGACACTTTAAATGGACATTTCAAGTCTCTGGACTTGGAATGTCCAACCTTGACAATAAATAAGCTGTCA
>JBIOHA010000186.1:0-5954 GCA_044448625.1 Chitinophagales bacterium
AAACACATCATGACGTGCTGAGGTTAATCCATTTGATCCCATGCCTCCGTTGTATTCACCCACTATAAAATTTAAGGGAATGAGATAAATGAATAATTTCTTATATAGTAAGGCCTGCATCATTAACTTTGCAAATCTATCAAAATGTCAGTAGAAATTCGGGTTTTGGCAGGTTTTAAGCCCTGAAACAGCCTGAACTTTCAAAGGCATGACAATTGAGTTGCTGTTGACGGTTAACGATAATGATTTTAGATTTTTAAAATTTCAAAGGAAAACATGAGACAATTTGGATTTGATGAAAATATATTTTCCCCCTTGATGGATGAGGATGTGGAGTTTCTGCCGATTTTATCGCTTGAAGAGGATGATGATCAAACGAAAATAGAATATCCCGACAGTATTGCCATAATGCCCTTGCGCAATACCGTTTTGTTTCCGGGGGTGGTGTTGCCAATTACCGTTGGCAGGGAAAAATCTATTAAAGCAATTCAAACCGCTTTTAAAGGAAATAAATTAATTGGTGTTGTTGCGCAAATGGATGGCAATATCGAAGATCCCGATACTTCGCAAATTCACAGAACTGGAACCATTGCCAGGGTGATCAAACAATTAAAAATGCCGGATGGCAGTACAACGGTAATTATCCAGGGTAAAAAAAGATTTACCATCAATGAATTCACCACACAGGAACCATATATGCAAGCGAAGATCACTTTGCTTGAAGATAAAATGGCCGTTGATAAAAAAGAATTCAATGCAATTGTTTCTACAATAAAAGATCTTGCTTCGAATATTATTAAGATCTCTCCGAATATTCCGCAGGAAGCAACGGTTGTTTTGCGCAATATTAACAGCCCCGTATTTCTTATTCATTTTGTTTCTTCCAATTTACAGATTGATGTGCTGGATAAACAAACATTGTTGGAAACGGATGATCTGCTGATTAGAGCGAAATTAATTCTCGATCATTTGAACAATGAATTACAAATGCTCGAACTGAAAAATAAAATTCAGAATAAAGTAAGAACCGACCTCGATAAACAGCAACGCGAATATTTTTTAAATCAGCAAATGCGTACCATCCAGGAAGAATTGGGTGGAACAGGGCAGGATGAAGAAATAAAAAGATATAAGCTGCGAGCTACGGAAAAAAAATGGAATAAAAATGTGAAGGATGTTTTTGATAAGGAAGTAGAGAAATTGCAACGGCTGAATCCAAACGCTGCTGAGTACGGTGTGATCACAAACTATATAGAATTATTACTTGAGCTGCCATGGAATGAATTCACTAAGGATAATTTCGATCTCAAACATGCAAAAACAGTTTTAGACGACGATCATTTTGGTTTGGAAAAAGTAAAGTCCCGTTTGCTGGAATATCTCGCAGTATTAAAATTAAAAGGCGATATGAAGTCGCCGATATTATGTTTGATCGGCCCACCCGGTGTTGGAAAAACTTCTTTGGGGCAATCGGTAGCGAGGGCCCTGGGAAGAAAATACGTGCGCATGAGTTTGGGCGGATTACATGATGAGAGCGAAATTCGCGGACATAGAAAAACATATATCGGTGCTATGCCCGGAAGAATTGTGCAATCGCTGAAACGAATAAAATCTTCGAACCCCGTATTTATTCTTGATGAGGTGGACAAAGTAGGCACCGATTTCAGAGGTGATCCGTCAAGTGCATTATTGGAAGTGCTGGACCCTGAACAAAACAGTACCTTCTACGATAATTATCTCGAACTGGAATACGATCTTTCAAAAGTATTATTTATTGCTACAGCAAATAATATTAATTCTATTCAGCCGGCTTTACGCGACAGGATGGAAATAATTTATATCAGCGGATACAGCACAGAAGAAAAAGTACAAATAGGCAGCAGGCATCTTGTTCCAAAACAAAGAAAGGAACATGGACTTAAACAAAAAGATGTTACGCTAAATGAAACGGCACTTGAAAAATTAATTGAAGATTATACCCGCGAGAGTGGTGTTCGCGATCTCGACAGGCAAATTGCTTCAATTATGCGCCGTATTGCTAAATATGTTGTTACCAATGAAAAATACAGCAAAACGGTAAAGCCCGATGAAATTGAAAAAATACTCGGCCCCACCAAATTTGATAAGGACAGTATTTTTGATGTCAACCCTCCGGGTGTAGTTATCGGTTTAGCATGGACGCCTGTTGGCGGTGATATTTTATTTATTGAAACTTCATTAAGCAAAGGAAAAGGCAATTTGCAGCTCACCGGAAATTTGGGTGATGTAATGAAAGAAAGTGCATCCACTGCGCTTACATATATCCGTTCGCATGCGGAAGCATTGGGAATAGAAAATGAGGTATTTGAAACTACCAACGTGCATGTGCATGTGCCTGAGGGCGCAATTCCCAAAGATGGTCCGAGTGCCGGCATCACCATGCTTACTTCACTTGCTTCTGCATTTACGGGAAAAAAAGTAAAGCCATATTTTGCTATGACCGGTGAAATAACATTGAGAGGAAAAGTTTTACCAGTTGGTGGTATTAAAGAAAAAGTACTTGCAGCAAAACGATCGGGTGTTAAAGAGATCATTATGTGCGCTGCTAATAAAAAAGATGTCAATGAAATTAATGCAGATTTTATTAAGGGAATCAAATTTCATTATGTAACAAATATGATGGAGGTGGTGAAACTTGCTTTGGAGAAGAAGAAATTCAAAGATTCGAAGAATTGAAGGGAGAAGATTCGAAGGGAAGAATATCTTACCGGTCGGTGTCCTCAGCTGCCGGAATTTGGGACACGATTATATTTAATTACCCCCTATTTCGGTCGGTGAGGACACCGACCGATAAGGGTCAATACGTGAGTCACTGAAATTTTCAAAGTAATTTTATGCAGCATTTTTCGTTTACCAGGGTAATATTGTTTTGATGCGGCTGACACTTCTTACTTGTTTTGTAATTCTAAGCCTCCCCATTTTCGCACAATTTGGGGGAAGCTATACTTACTCCTACCTGCAACTTCCACCTTCAGCAAGAATTGCAGCATTAAGCGGACTCAATATCACCACTTACGACAGCGATATCAATTTTGCTTATCAGAACCCTGCTTTGCTTAATCCGCAAATGGATGGAAGGTTGAGTTTGAGCGATGCGATGATGCCAGGTAAAATTAACCAGGGATATGCAGCCTATGCAATTTACAAGGAGAACTGGAACGCAACAATGGGTGGCGGAATTTTTTACCGTGCCATAGGAACAATTCCAAGAACAGATGTGAACGGTGATTTTTTGGGAAGTTTTGGCGGAGGAGAATATGTTGCCAACTGGGGAATTGCATACGGACAAAATAAATTGCACTACGGCGTAAATGCAAAATTGTTGTACTCACATCTTGAATCATATAATTCTTTTGGAATTGCTGCCGACATCGGTGCAGCATATATCGATACGGCAAAATTATTTTCTGCCGGCCTGGTGTTGCGAAATATGGGAACTCAAATTAAACCTTATACAGAAAACAACAATGAAGAACTTCCTTTCTCAATTGATTTCGGTGTATCAAAAAGATTAAAACATTTACCGCTTCGCCTGAGTATTACTTTACACGACCTTCAAACATTCGACATCCGTTATGATGATCCCATTGCAATAGTGGATGTAAATATTTTTGGGGCCGATTCTACCACCACAGAAAAAAAATATACGGTAGATAAGATTGCACAGCATCTAAATGTTGGCGGTGAATTTTATTTTGGAAAAAATGTGATGGTGCGTATTGGTTACGACCATATGACAAGAAAAGAATTATCCATTGAAACGCATCGCGGGTTAACCGGTTTTTCTATGGGTTTCGGATTTAAAATAAATAAATACAGCATCGATTATGGACATGAATTTTATTCGCTTGCGGGCGGCAGCAATTTTATAACTGTTGCTGCGAATTTGGGGGAGGTGTTTAGGTGATGGGGTTTTTGGCTGCAAATTCAAGGGTTGATAATTTCTATATCGAGTGTTTTGTCTCGTCGTAAAACAAACATATAATATTAGCTTTTAAGGAAGAAAATATTTTTTATCCTCAAAATAAAAGGTAATCTGCTGACATTGACGCAATAACGATCAATTGGTGGTATCGAGATGATTACGCTCCTGATGACAATTATTTGATGGATGATCCAGGTTTAAATACTCAACTTGGTACTTCAACATCCTTGACGCCAACCGTCCCAGATCCAATATCAGTAGATCCTTGCATTTTTGACAGACCATATTTCACTTCCTCCGATGGGGATTTTCGCATCGGCGAATCTGGATATTTGATCAGTTTCAGAGAGCAATTAGCTGAAATGATCAATAATGAGTTAACAAATACGCCTGAATGGTATTTCATGATGAAGCGGGCATGGCATCTTTTACAAAGTGATAGTATAACCATAACAGATGATGATTTTGGAGAATTGGAAAATTTGGTTGAAGGAACCACATTGGATCAACAATATTCGATTATTGAGGCGATCAATCAAGCAGATTTTGAACTTGTGAATGAATTAAATGAAGGTTTCAGTCCGGAAGGATCATTTGATGAAAATATGAAGAGCGTATTAGATATTTATATTGGATCTATTGACGAAATTGGTAATATTAATATTTCAACTGAAGATTCTGTTGTCTTGTTGCAAATTGCAACCCAGCGCACCTTTATGGCTGGCCCGGCAGTGCATATCGCCAGGGAGTTGCTGGATACTATTATTTCTTTTAAAGAAGAAATTGAACAGGAGCCAAAGATAGAATTACCCACCAATATAGGAGTTTATCCTAATCCTTCAGGAGATGAACTCAAAATTAGCAACACATTGGAATTTCAGAATTTAAAAATTGAAATATTCGATGAGATTGGTAGATTAGTATTTACTCAAATCCTAGATTGTTCTAATTTAATTTGTATTATTGACATCCAAAGATTAGTTCCAGGAATCTATTTTTATAAAATTGATTCGGAGCGTAATTCAATATTAAATGGAAAATTAATAAAACAATAACTTAATAACCTGAGGCAGGGTATTCCTGCTTCAGGTTTAATATTATAAAATGAAAAAAATATTGTTAATCCTAGCAATTCTCACCTTATCTGAATTGGTCGTTTCTCAAAATCAAAATATAAATTGGTTTTTTGGTGATTCAGTAATAATTAAATTTGATGGAGGAGGAATATTTCCATCCTATGTTTCAGGACATGCGCACGAAGCAAGTTGTTCTGTTTCTGACCCAATCGGTAATCTATTGTTTTATTCAAACGGAAAAGATGTCTGGGATAAAAACTACATTCTCATGCCAAATACCGGATTAGATATTGGTCAATTTAACCCAAATCTTGGAAGCAGTATAACTCAGGGAATTGTAACATTTCTAGATCCGGGAGATTCTTCAAAATATTATTTATTTCAAATTTGTTATTGTTGTTTTAAATATAGCAAAATAAATATGAATCTCAATGGCGGATTGGGTGATGTGGAGGAAAAGGATTTATTGTTATTGGCTGATACCATTATGGAAAAATTGCAGGTAATAAAGCATGGAAATGGTAGAGATTGGTGGGTAATCATACATGAAAAATCTTCAGATTTTTCGAGTGAAATGACTAATAAATTTTACAAATTTTTGGTGACCATTGATGGAATTGAAGGGCCTTTTGTCCAAGAGGTTGGTCAATTGATTGGATATCAAACAAACGTTGGCCAAATGATAGCAGCAAATGACGGCAGCAAAATAGCGTTGACCGGAACAAACTTTGTTGAAATATTCAATTTCAACCGATGTACTGGTGAACTTGAAAAATATTATTTAATAAATAATCTTTCTCCTCCTCAATTTGTTTCTTATGGTTGCTCATTCAGTCAGGATGGAAGTAAATTATATGTTTCAAATGATGGTACTCATTCAATTCTTTATCAATATTGTCTTGACTGTCCTGATA
>JBIOHA010000187.1:0-5927 GCA_044448625.1 Chitinophagales bacterium
ATTGTATAACCAGTCTGTTGTTCAAAAAGGAATTTCTGAAAATGGCGGTACTACAAATGAGCAGATCATTTGGAATACTACACAAGCAGGAACACGTTATATTAAAGTATATGGCTGGGCTGGTGCAATGAGTACAACTGATTGCTACGATATGCTGCTTTCTTTAAGCTCTTCCAGCTGGAGAACTGATGGCTCATTTGCTGAAATAGCTGAAGAATATGATAATTCAATAATTGGGGTATTCCCAAATCCTGCAACAGGAAATGTTATCAATGTTGATTATTTCAGCGTTCAGGAAGATATGAATGTTTCTGTTCAGGTGTTTGACATTTTAGGCAGGCTGATGAGCAATAATTCACATCCAGTAGTTGCCGGTGAGAACATGATAGAAATGAATGTTGCCAACTTAGAATCAGGATTTTATTTTGTTGTTATCAGCAATGGTAAATCAAAATATTCTGAGAAGTTTGGTATTAATTGATATTGCTTAAAAGATTATTCATAAAGGGCGGCAAAATTGCCGCCCTTTTTATTTTGTAATTTTGGGTCCATGGATGCTCCGAATGAACAATTGAATATTGTTGAGGATTTAAAAAATGAAGTGATCAATTACGAGGTGAATAATGCCCTTGAACTTGAGCAGTTCCGCATCCGGTTTCTCGGTACTAAAAATATATTAAAGGACGTTTTTTCTGCGATTAAAAATGTTCCCAATGAATTAAAGAAAGAATATGGTCAGAAAGTAAATGAGTTGAAGCAGATTGCGGAACAAAAGTTTGCGGACAATGAAAATAAATTCAGGAAAACCGATAAAGACCGAAAATCAAAATTCGATTTTACTTTACCTGTTACAACAAAAAACCCGGGAGCCCGCCATCCCATTTCAATAATCAGGGATGAATTAGTGAACATATTTACAAGGATAGGATACACTGCAGTTGACGGTCCAGAAATTGAAAACGACTGGCATAATTTTACTGCACTCGGTATGCCTGAGGATCATCCCGCCAGAGATATGCAGGATACTTTTTATGTTCAGGTTGATCCGGCTATGTTGTTGCGCACCCATACATCCAATGTTCAGATCAGGGTGATGGAAAATCAGCAACCGCCGATAAGGATCGTTGCCCTGGGGCGGACTTATCGCAACGAAACAATTTCTGCCAGGGCACATTGCACATTCCATCAGATAGAATTATTGTATATAGATGAAGGCGTAACTTTTGCCGACATGAAGCAAACACTTTTATACCTGGCCCAAGAACTATACGGAGAAAAAACAAAAATTCGTTTAAGGCCAAGTTATTTTCCCTTTACTGAACCGAGTGCAGAAATGGATGTTAGCTGTTTTGTATGTGGAGGCAGTGGTTGTGCAATATGTAAACATTCGGGTTGGGTGGAAATAGGAGGATGCGGCATGGTGGATCCAGTTGTTTTAGCAAATTGCAATATCGATGCAGAAAAATATTCAGGTTTTGCTTTTGGTTTCGGACTTGAGCGGATCGCGATGCTGAAATATAGAATTAATGATATCAGGTTGTTCACTGAAAATGATCTCAGGTTTTTAAAACAATTCGAGCAATTATAATTAATGAGAAAAACAATTTCATTTGGTTTAATAATGATGACGTTGTGCTTTGCCGGTTTAACGCAAAACACAACAATTGGAGCTGATAGTATTACGATCATTGGAACGGATACGATCATTGGCCCGCCAATAACTTTTAGAAAATATGACGAGCGGTTCATTGACTTTATGTTCTTTGATGGAAATTATAATGTTGTTTCCTTCCGAATCACAGAAAAGAGTTCCTGTTTTCAATTTATGCTCAGCAGTCTTGATTCATCCACCTATTGCTTTCCTGTGGAAAAAGAAGAATTTAAACTGTTGATGAGTTATATGAAGGAATTCAGCGATGAAATTGCGAGCCAGTCGAACTGGCCGGTGAAATGCAAATATTGCCAAACGCTTCAAATGTTCTGGTATGATGGAGATAAAGAAAGAAGCACGATCAAAAGATCATATCTTATTCCGGAGTCATTCAATAAAATACTCGATTTTTGCTACGAGTTAAGTGCGGATGATAAATACAAATGTACAATTGATTTAAAATATTTTCAGAGCCTTGAAGGTTTTGATGATAATTTGAGGGGACCATCAAGCAGTAAATAAAATGCCATTTAGTATAACAGACACATTGAATTATGCTTCCAAAATGACGCCACGGCGAATTTGGAATATGGGAAAAGTTGTGTCGTCATATTATTATTCAATGCTGGCAAAAAAACCGGTTCAATGGGGTTTACCCATTTCACTTTCTTTTGAGCCAACTACTTCATGTAATTTAAGGTGTCCTGAATGCCCAAGTGGATTAAGATCTTTTACCCGGCCGACGGGTATGTTAAAGAAAGACTTTTTCAGAGAAACAATGGATGAACTGGGAAAAGATCTTACCTATTTAATTTTTTATTTCCAGGGTGAGCCATATCTCAATCCCGATTTTCTTGAAATGGTGAAATATGCAAACAATAAAAAAATATATACCGCCACTTCTACAAACGCACATTATTTAAATGATGAAAATGCAAAGAAAACGATAGAGAGTGGTTTAGACAGGTTGATTATTTCTATCGACGGCACCACGCAGGAAGTGTATGAACAATATCGAATCGGTGGAAAATTGGATAAGGTTTTGGAAGGAGCAAAGAATATTGTGAGATGGAAAAAAGAATTAAAATCAAAAACCCCATTTGTAATTTTTCAATTTCTTGTGGTTAAGCCAAATGAGCACCAAATAGAAGATGTAAAAAAATTGGGAAAAGAGATCGGTGTTGATGAAGTTGCATTTAAAACCGCCCAAATATATGATTATGAAAATGGGAATGACCTTATTCCGACAATTGATCTTTATTCAAGGTATGCAAAAAAAGACGACGGCACTTATTCTATCAAAAATAAAATGCTGAATCATTGCTGGAAATTATGGCATTCTTGTGTTATTACATGGGATGGATCGGTGGTGCCATGTTGTTTTGATAAAGACGCCACTCACCAATTGGGCGATCTGAAAGAAACAACTTTTAAAGAATTATGGCAAAGTGGAAAATACCAGAACTTCAGGTCTGCTCTGCTTAAATCAAGATCCGAAATTGATATTTGTAAGAACTGTACGGAAGGAACGAAAGTTTGGGCTTCCGGGTAGTTAATGTGCTGATTAGCAAATTGAGGAAAGCAGCTTGAGAAATTAGATCCTAAATACTATTTTTCTTATGCACCAATGAATTAGTTTACGATATCAATGCGGAATTCGATCAAATGTTTAAAACTCTAAACACACATTGATTCCTTTAACTCCATCTGCTAATCTACTAATTTGCTAATGTGCTAATCCTTAATTTTACCCATGCACCGGTTATTTCCTGATCATATTGCAAAAACAAGCGAATCGCCCTTAATGCTCGAAATTGAGCGGGCTGATGGTTGTTATTTGTTTGATGTGCATGGAAAAAAATACCTTGATTTAATTTCCGGGATTGCAGTCAGTAATATCGGGCACAATAACGAAAATGTAAAGCATGCAATAAAAGGGCAACTGGATAAATACATGCACGTAATGGTGTATGGCGAATTTATTGAATCGCCACAAGTGGAATATGCAACATGGCTTTGTGAAAATTTGCCTTCCAATTTAAATACAGTTTATTTTCTCAATTCAGGATCTGAAGCAGTAGAGGGTGCACTTAAAGTTGCAAAAAGATTTTCCGGAAGATCAGAAATTATCTCTTTTAAAAATTCTTACCACGGCAGCACGATGGGTGCATTAAGCGCTGGCAATAATGAAGAAAGAAAAAATACATTCCGACCGCTCATTCCTGATAACCGGATATTAGGTTATAATGATTTTGTCCAAATTGATTTGATCACTGAAAAAACCGCTGCTGTATTAATTGAATTGGTTCAGGCTGAAGCGGGAATACTATTGCCAAAAGAAAATTATTTATCTGCAATAAGAAAGAAATGCACTGAGTCGGGGGCATTGTTAATAGTAGATGAATGCCAAACGGGATTTGGCAGAACGGGAAATTTATTCGCCTTGCAAACTTTCCAAATTGTTCCTGACATTTTGATACTGGGAAAAGCGCTGGGTGGTGGAATGCCTTTGGGTGCATTCATATCATCAAAAGAAATAATGCATGTTTTGGCGCATGGACCAATGCTTGGTCATATCAGCACTTTTGGCGGACACCCGGTTTGCTGCACCGCCGGACTTGCGGCAGCAAAAGAACTGATGAATCTGGATCTGATCTCTGTAGTTAAAAACAAAGCCGCATTGTTTAATAAATTATTGGTCCATAAAGAAATAATTGAAACACGAAGCTGCGGCTTGTTGATCGCAATTGAATTAGCATCTGAAGAATTTAATTTTTCATTGAACAAAAAGTTATTGGAAAGGGGGTTGCTAACGGATTGGTTTTTATTCAATTCTAAAAGTTTGCGGCTGGCACCGCCTCTTATCATTTCAGAAACGGAGATCGAATATGCATGTAAGATCATAATAGAAGAATTGGGCAACTGATATACCCCGTTCAAAAGTTCATAAATTTTAATTAATCTTGTTTCGCCATGAGAAAATTATTTACCCTTGTTTTATTTTCCGCCGCCATCAGCAACTTTGCTTCAGCACCGGCACCATGGGGTTTTTGGGGCCACCAACGGATAAACAAAATGGCTTTATATACATTGCCCGAAGATCTCTTTGGATTCTATAAACCATATATCGATTATATAACAGAGCATGCAGTTGATCCCGACAAGAGAAGATATGCTTTTAAAGAAGAAGCGCCACGACACTATATCGATATAGATCATTACGGTGAGCCGCCATATGATAATTTACCGAGAAAATGGGATGATGCGGTGATCAAATTTTCTGAAGACAGTTTAAATGCTTATGGAATTGTTCCCTGGTATATTGAAAAAATGATGTTCCGGTTAACTGATGCATTCAAAAAAAAGGATGCAAATTATATTTTAAAGACTACCGCTGATATCGGTCACTATATTGCAGATGCACATGTTCCTTTGCATTGTACTGAAAATTACAATGGGCAATTAACAAACCAGGTAGGTATTCACGGGTTCTGGGAATCAAGAATACCGGAATTAATGGGAGAAAATTTTGATTATCTCACAGGCAAAGCAGAATTTATTCCTGATATCAATGCAAAGGTTTGGGAAATTATTTTAGAAAGTCATTCTATGGTAGACAGTGTTTTGGATTTTGAAAAGCAATTAAGCATTGAGTTCCCTACCGACAGAAAATATAGTTATGAAACCAGGGGTAGTTCAACTGTAAGAGTTTATTCAGAGGAGTACACTGAGAAATATAATGCATTGCTTAACAATATGGTGGAACGAAGAATGCGCCAGGCAATTATTACGCTTGGCAGTTTTTGGTTTACTGCATGGGTAAATGCCGATAAACCCAATTTAACCGGCATCGAATTAAAACCCTGGACCGAAGAAGAATTAAAAGCAATGGAGGAACTCGATAAATCATTTATGAAAGGCGAATACAAGGGGAAGTTTGATGATGAATAGGAAGTATGAAGTGAGAAGTATGAAGTATGAAGTGAGAAGTATGAAGTGCAATTCTGCAAATTCATAATTCAACAATGTAAAATAGTGACGAGTTAGGAAACACGAGTTACGAATTACGAGTAAAAGTAGGAAGTGGGAAGTAAAAAGTAAGAAGTAAGAAGTAGGAAATAAACTCATTATTCATTATTCATCATTCATCATTCATTATTCATCATTCATTATTCATCATTCATTAAAAAAAAAACCGCAGCATAGGGACCGCAGTTTTTTCTATGTGTGTGATTAATACTTATTTAGCGATCACTAATTTTTGAACGGTTTGATC
>JBIOHA010000188.1:0-5892 GCA_044448625.1 Chitinophagales bacterium
ATTGATGAAGTGGATGCGTTAACAGGACCAATTGCAGGTAAACCAAAATCGGCAACCTTCCGAACAGCGGATGTTGTTGGTATTGACACATTGATTAAGGTGGCTAAAAATACCTATGATGCAGTTCCTGAAGATGAAAGCAGGGAAGTTTTCAGAGTGCCTTCATATATGGAAACAATGTTGGGAAATATGTGGCTCGGAGATAAAAGCGGGCAGGGATTTTTCAAAAAAATAAAAAATGAAACGGGAGAATCTGAGATCCTTACATTAAATCTTCAAACATTCGAATATCAGAAATCCTCTAAAACAAAATTTGCAACGCTTGATGCCGCGAAGCCCCTTGACAATTTAAAAGAAAGAATTAAAATATTGCATGCTGGCAGTGATAAGGCCGCTGAATTTTATCGCTATATAACTTTTAGAATTAATAATTATGTAAGCCGTCGCATTCCTGAAATTGCGGATGAGCTATATAAAATAGATGATGCAGTAAAAGCGGGCTTTGGATGGGAATTGGGGCCTTTTGAAACCTGGGATATTATTGGTGTTGAGAATACCTTAAAAGCCATGGAAGCGGATGGGATAACTGTCGCTGATTGGATCTATAAAATGATCTCCGGAGGAAACAACACCTTTTATAAGATCGAAAATGGCACCCGAAAATATTTTGACATCAATTCCGGAATTTATAAGGAAATTCCAGGATCAAAGGAATTTATAATACTCGAAAATTATAAAAGCAATGTTGCGGTTTGGAAAAATGCAGGAGCAACGTTGCATGATATTGGCGATGGAATAGTAAACCTGGAATTCCATACCAAATTAAATGTGATGGGATCTGAGATCCTGGAAGCAGTTAATAAATCGATCGACATTGCAGAAAAAAATTATCGCGGGTTGGTTATTGCAAATGATGCGGCAAATTTTACAGCCGGAGCGAATTTAGCAATGATGCTTATGCTTGCAATAGATCAGGAATTTGATGAATTAGATATGGCCATTCGCTATTTTCAAAATACAGTTGCCCGTGTGCGTTTTTCAGGAATTCCTGTTGCTGTTTGTCCTCATGGATTAACATTGGGTGGTGGTTGTGAGATGACCATGCATAGTGACATTGCATTGGCTGCAGCTGAAACTTATATAGGTTTGGTTGAGGCTGGTGCCGGTTTAATTCCTGCCGGTGGTGGCACAAAAGAATTTGCAATAAGGGCAAGCGATAAATTTTTTAAAGGAGATATTGAAATTCCGGTGCTTCAGGAATATAGTTTGAACATCGCTATGGCAAAAGTAGCAACCAGTGCACGCGAAGCATTTGAATTAGGCATTTTAAGAAATGGTATTGACAAAGAAATAATTAATAGTAACAGAGTAATAGCCGAAGCAAAAAGAAATATCATTGAAATTGCAGAGGAAGGTTACACACAGCCGCAACCGAGGAAGGATATAAAAGTATTAGGCAGATCTGCACTGGGAAGTTTTTATACCGGGATTGCATCAATGAAAATAGCCGGATATATAAGTGATCACGACGAAAAGATCGCACAAAAAGCCTGTTTTGTTTTATGTGGCGGTGATCTCTCTCAACCCACCGAAGTGAATGAACAATATTTATTGGACCTTGAAAGAGAAGTATTCCTGTCATTATTAGGTGAAAAGAAAACACTTGAACGCATGCAATTTATTTTAAAAACAGGAAAACCTTTAAGGAATTAAAAACCGAGTTATGACTGAAGCATATATAGTTGCGGGTTTGAGAACTGCTGTTGGAAAAGCACCACGTGGCACATTAAGATTTACCAGGCCCGATGATCTCGCTGTTGAATTGATAAAACAATTATTGAATAAAACACCAGCACTCGACCCGGTGCGTGTTGAAGACCTCATCGTGGGAAATGCGGTGCCGGAAGCAGAACAAGGCTTGCAGATTGGAAGAATGATTGCGGTTCGTGCATTGCCAAAATCTACCAGCGGAATGACCGTAAACAGGTATTGCGCAAGTGGTGTTGAAACAATTGCGATTGCTGTTGCCAAAATAAGAGCGGGGATGGCAGAATGTATTATTGCAGGAGGAGTTGAAAGCATGAGCCTTGTTCCCACAGCAGGATGGAAAGTGGCATTAAATTATGAAACTGCAAAGAAGCATCCGGATTATTATATCGGAATGGGGCTAACTGCGGAAGCGGTTGCTGCGGAATTTAATGTTAATCGTGAAGATGCTGATAACTATGCATTCAATTCTCACCAAAAGGCAATTCATGCGATCGATAATAATTATTTTAAAGATGGAATTGCACCAATTGAAATTACAGAAGTATATATCAATGAAAAAAATAAACGGGCAGAAAAAAAATTAATATTCGATACAGATGAAGGCCCTAGAAAAGATACATCGCTTGAAGCTTTAAATAAATTGAAACCGGTTTTTGCAGCAAAGGGAGTTGTAACTGCAGGAAATTCATCACAAACTTCTGATGGTGCCGCTTTTGTTACCGTAATGAGTGAGCGCATGGTAAAAGAATTAAATCTTGAACCAATTGCCAGAATGGTAAATTGCGCAACAGTAGGTGTGGAACCGCGGATAATGGGAATTGGTCCCGTAGCCGCAATTCCTAAAGTTTTAAAATTATCGGGCCTTACTCTCGATGATATCGACCTCATAGAATTAAATGAGGCATTTGCCGCACAGGCATTAGCTGTCATAAGAGAAGCGCATTTAAACCCCGACATAACAAATATAAACGGAGGAGCCGTAGCACTGGGGCATCCCCTGGGTTGCACGGGAACAAAACTTACGGTTCAGATAATAAACGATCTCAAACGATTGAATAAAAAATATGGAATGGTTACAGCATGTGTTGGCGGTGGCCAGGGGATAGCTGGGATCTATGAACGGTTAAATTAATTCAGACAATTCATATTCATTGTAAAAAAAATAAAATGCCTCAAATTCTTGAAAATCAAATTGCATTAAAAGGCGGTGAGTTTTTAATAAAAGATTCAAACCCTGAAGAGATCTTTATTCCGGAAGAATTAACGGAAGAACAATTAATGATCAAACAAATGGCTAAAGATTTTGTTGATACTGAAATATTCACAAGGTTGGATGCAATTGATGATCATGAACCTGGGTTGGTACCGTCGTTAATGGAAAAATGCGGTGAGCTTGGATTATTAGGTATATCAATTCCAGAGGAATATGGAGGATTTGCCAAAGATTTTAACACCGGTACCGCTGTTACTGAAATTGTTGGTGCAGCACATTCCTTTTCGGTAGCTTTCTCTGCGCATACCGGAATCGGAACATTGCCGATTTTATATTTCGGATCAGAACAATTAAAATCAAAATATTTACCCGGGTTGACTTCAGGAAAATTAAAAGCCAGTTATTGCCTTACAGAACCGGGAAGCGGAAGTGATGCTCTTGGCGCAAAAACAAAAGCGGTATTAACTGATGATAAAAAACATTATGTGCTCAACGGTCAAAAGATATTTATTACCAATGCCGGATTTGCCGATGTATTTATTGTATTTGCGAAAATAGATGGAAAGGATTTTACCGGTTTTGTAGTTGACAGAGATACAGAAGGATTAACAGTTGGTGAGGAAGAAAAGAAAATGGGAATTAAGGGTTCAAGCACTTGTCCGGTATTTTTAGACAACGCAAAGGTGCCGGTTGAAAATGTTTTAGGTGAAATTGGCAAAGGACATTTGATCGCATTTAATATTCTCAACATCGGAAGATATAAATTATGCGCCGCCGCAGTGGGTAGCCAAAAAAGAATTTCTATTAACGCTGTTAAATACGCTAACGAAAGAAATCAGTTTAATATTCGTATCTCAAAATTCGGCGCAATTAAATATAAATTGAGCGAGATGGTAGTAAAAACCTTTGCAAGCGAATCAGCTTTGTACAGGGTTGGCGGATATATCGATAAAATGATAAGGGAAAATGTAGAGCATGGTACACCAAAAGAAAAAGCCGTTTTAATTGCAGCAGAGGAATATGCAATTGAATGTGCAATGCTTAAAGTACTTGGAAGTGAATATCTCGATTACGTGGTGGATGAAACGGTTCAGATTTATGGCGGCTACGGATTTATTGAAGAATATCCCGCGGCAAGGGCATATCGTGATGCAAGGATAAATAGGATTTTTGAAGGTACGAATGAGATAAACAGGTTGCTTACTGTCGATATGTTATTGAAAAAAGCAATGAAAGGAAAACTTGATCTCATGACCCCTGCAATGAATGTTCAAAAAGAATTAATGTCGATACCAGATTTTGGAAATGAGGAAGAGGGGTTATTTATTGGCGAGGAGAAAACGGTAAAAAATTTAAAGAAGGCGATATTAATGGTGGCGGGGGCTGCCGTGCAAAAGTTAATGATGACCCTGGAAAAAGAACAGGAGATATTAATGAATGTTGCAGACATGATGATTGATCTGTTTATTGCAGAATCAATTCTCCTTCGAATAAAGAAACTTGCAGGCAGAAAAGGAATCACAGCTTCTGATCAACTTGATGGGTTTATTTATAATGATATCTTAAAAGTATTTTTTACTGATTGTGTCGACAGGGTAAATAAAGCAGGCAAAACTGCAATCACCTCTTTTTCGGAAGGCGATGAAATGCGCATGATGTTATTAGGGCTCAAGCGTTTCACAAAATACGAAACGACCAACACCAAGGATGCACGCAGGAGGATTGCTGATATGTTTATTGCTGCCGAAGATTATTGTTTCTGATCGAAACTCTATTTATTACAGCCATCCCTATTATTCTTAGCTGATTTGACCAAATATTTTTATCGGAGCAGCACCATCATGTCTTTGGTGCTTTTTTCTTCTGTTTGATGACCCTTTAACCGGCCAATCCTGTTTGGCTCGATGAATTTTGGTTCGCACATTAATTGAGGAAACATTTCCATATCATGTAGAAAATGATTGATAATTTATGTGATTTAATTCTGTATAAATTTTTCCTCAAATCGCCGGGAGCCATGGCTGCATTGTCTTTTCCAGGGGGGTGTTTAATAAGCACACCATTTGTCTTAATTACCCCGAACTCTAATTTATAATACACAATGAAACATTTTTACGCAGTTGTTTTGATTTTACTCGGTATTAAAATGTTCGCACAACCCAGCAGCACTTTTTCTCTTGATTGTGATGGATGGACAGCATATTGCGAAGGCGCCTGTCCCGCTCCTTCAACCGGATGGGTATCAATAAACGGAAATCCCGGCGGTTGCTTTAAAAGTACAGATGCTGGAACGGGTACATGGTATTATTATAGTTCTGCCAGCTTTAACACCGACCTCTCATCTTATTATGGTAGTTATCTGCATTTCGATCTTAAACAAAATACTGCAATGTCGCAAACCAACGCGTCTGATATAATGATCTCAAAACTCGATGGTTCAAAAATCGTTTACAGCACCCCTCTCAATCCTGGTACTTCCTGGACATCTTATGCTGTTCCGCTTACAGAAGTTGGCTGGAAATATTCTACGCTTGGTGGTGCATCGGTAACATTTACTGATTTCATTACATTTTTAAGCAACGTTAATTATATAAAAATCAGGGGGGACTATTCAACGCTCAGCACAGAAACCACCTGGTTAGACAATGTGAATATCACCCCTGTTGGACTTCTGCCTATCGAACTAAATTATTTTAGCGGTTTGCAAGCGGAAGCCGGAGTTGCGGAATTAACCTGGGAAACATTATCCGAAACAAATGCTGATTATTTCCAGATTGAAAAAAGTATCAACGGTGGTTTAAGCTTCGATTCAATTGGCTTTATTGTAGCCAATGGCACTACAACATCTACGCATATTTACAATTTCTATGATAACAATTTTTATACGAATGCTTATTATCGGTTAAGAC
>JBIOHA010000189.1:0-5816 GCA_044448625.1 Chitinophagales bacterium
CATATACACCTACACACCCAAAACGTGAACACTTTAACACCTGAACACGCCCCACATCACAAAAAATGGTAAAAATCTCAAACATTGCATTACCTGAATTTCCGCTGTTACTGGCGCCTATGGAGGACGTGAGTGATCCGCCTTTCCGTGTATTATGCAAAGAGCTTGGGGCCGATTTAATGTACACGGAATTTATTTCTACCGAAGGCCTGATCAGGAATGCAGAGAAAAGTTTGAAGAAACTGGAATTTTATGAAGAGGAAAGACCGCTGGGAATTCAAATATTCGGTGCCGATATTGAAGTGATGAAGGGTTGTGCTGAAATTATTGAAGAAGCGGGTCCCGATCTGCTCGATATCAATTTCGGTTGCCCCGTTAAAAAAGTGGTTTGCAAAGATGCAGGTGCCGGAATTTTGAAAGATATTCCACGCATGGTTAAACTTACTGCAGAAATAGTGAAAGCAACAAAATTGCCGGTTACAGTTAAAACAAGATTAGGCTGGGACGACAATTCGAAAAATATTGTTGAAGTTGCTGAACGCTTGCAGGATATCGGAATTAAAGCTTTAACAATTCACGGGCGCACACGTGCGCAAATGTATAAAGGTGAAGCTGACTGGACATTGATTGGTGCAGTAAAAAATAATTCGAGGATCAACATCCCGATTTTTGGAAATGGCGACATTGATTCTCCGCAAAAAGCGCTGGTGATGAAAAACCGTTATGGTGTTGACGGGGTGATGATTGGACGTGCAGCAATCGGATATCCCTGGATATTTAATGAGATAAAACATTTTATTGCGACAGGTGAAATATTATCTCCACCAACAATTGATGAGCGTGTTCGTTTTTGCCGTCAGCATTTAATTAAATCGATGGAGTGGAAGGGAGAAATTCTCGGGATATTGGAAATGCGCCGGCATTATACTAATTATTTTAAAGGTATCCCGGATATTAAATTTTACCGCAACCAACTGGTTACCTTAAATTCGTTTGAAGAAATTGAAGATGTATTTTCTCAAATTTCAAGAATCAACGACCTCGTTCCTGCCTGACAGATCAAAATAGATTGATCAAAGTTGAATCCATTCCCTCAACACCTATACACTTTTATATGTACGAACACGTGAACACCTGAAAACGCTACCCCCCCCAATTCCCCAATATCTCATATCTTTATCCGTCTAAAACCACCACATATGTATCTCATTCCTTTAATTATTCTTGTCGTCCTCATCCTTATTATTATCGGTTTGTATAATTCGCTTATAAACCGTAAAAACCAGGTTGAAAATGCTTTCGGAACAATTGATGCCATGCTCAAAAAACGTTTCGACCTCATCCCAAACCTGGTTGAAACTGTTAAGCAATACATGACCTATGAGCAGGAAACCCTATCCAAGATAGTAGCTCTCAGAAATTCCATCCAGCAAAATCCAACCATGCCTGCAGCAGAGCGTATCGGGGTCGAGAACCAGATGACAGGTTTGTTGTCGCAGCTCAGGGTGGCAGTGGAAAATTACCCTGACCTCAAAGCGAATAACAGCTTCATTCAATTGCAATCTACCTGGACGGAAATAGAAGAACAACTTTCTGCAGCGAGGAGAACATATAATGCTGCAATCACAGCTTATAATAATTCGGTGGAAATGTTCCCAACCAATATTATGGCGAGAATGATGAATTACCAGACTAAAGAAGTGCTCAAGATCGATGAAGCTGAACGCAAAAATGTTTCTGCGAAGGAACTGTTTGCTTAAGTTGGTATCTTGGTTCAAGTATCAGGTATCAGGTATCAAGTATCAGGATGGAAGTATGAAAAAATTTAAACTTTTTTCACTCGTCTTGAGTTATAGCTGGGAGTAAATGGATATTTCAATTTTGCTCAATTTTGTTCAATCTAAAAACAATCTAACAATAAATGATAGGGGCATACATAATTGGAATTTTATTCGCTGTGGTCGGGATGATCATCAGCGGTGTATTAAGAAGCAAGTTCAAAAAATATTCATTGATCCCCGTAAAAGGCGGCCTTACAGGAAAGGATATTGCTGAGCGTATGCTTCGCGAAAACGGAATTGATGATGTACAGGTAATATCGGTGGCCGGAATGCTTACTGACCATTATAATCCGGTAAACAAAACCATAAACCTGAGTGAAGGAGTTTATAGTTCAAACTCAATAGCAGCCGCCGCGGTTGCAGCACATGAATGCGGACATGCAGTTCAGCATGCAAAAAACTATGCATGGCTGCAATTACGAAGCAAACTCGTGCCGGTAGTTTCCATTTCATCGCAATGGGTGATGTGGATCATTTTAGCCGGAATAATCCTTGTTAATTCTTTTGGAACTACCCTGCTTCTTGCCGGAATTATACTTTTTGGTATCACAACCTTATTTAGTTTTATAACATTACCGGTAGAAATTGATGCAAGCAGAAGAGCAATTCACTGGTTGGAAGGCAGTGCTGTTGCCGGAACAATGGAAATGGGAAAAGCAAAAGATGCGCTTCGTTGGGCAGGCTATACATATATTGCAGCAGCTTTAGGATCGCTGGCAACTTTGCTTTACTATATCATGATATATATGGGAAGGCGATAATAAATGATTGTTATTTATTATTTTTTAAATATTAATTACTCATCTTATTCATAATAAAGCCGGATGCATTTTCACCCGGCTTTATTCTTTATTTCATTTCAAGAGCAACAGTTTTTTCTCTCAGGATTTTATTCAGGAGATAATTCTCTACTAATTTATCGATTGGTTTTAATGATAAAATGATCAGGCCCCGAATCGACATAGCAATAAAATAATTTCGATCGTCGTATAAAGGTGCGGCAGAATGGATCAACAGGTCCTCAATGATGAATAAGAAAACTGCAATTATTAATGTGATGGTTTTTGCTTTTCTGCTTACACGTGTCCGGGTGAGTTCATCGATAGTATGCTGGAGTTGTATATTCTTGATCTCTATTTCTTTTTTCTGAGCCCTGATTATAACATTTTCCTTTTGAATCTGCTCTGCTTCGAAAATGAGATGGAGATTTTTTATTTTTTTCTCATTGTCTTCATGCTGTACTTCTTCCCGTATCTTATGATATGCCTTTTGATGAAATAATGCCCTGTCAGGTTCACCTTTTGCTTCATATATATCCGACAAAAGTGAATGGATCTGGAATATTTTCGGTTTGACCTGTATCTCCTCCGCTATCAGCAATGATCTATTGAGTATTTCTATCGCTTCATCCAGTTTCCCCTGCTTGCGATAAATATTTCCAATGTGAATATAATTTGTGATGGGGGCATTAGGGATCTTTAATTCTTCGCGTATCTGCAATGCCTCTTTTTGATATTTGATGGCAGCAGTATAATCTCCCATTTCGAAATAATAAGACCCTATATCAGTAAGTAGCCGGGCTTTTACCGGAAGTGAATTTGTGGTATCGCATATTTCCATTGCCCGGTTGAAATATTCTAAGGCCAAAGCATATTTCATCTGCCTTTGATAAACTACTCCAATGCCAAGAAGGATGCGGGCGATCATATGCTGATTGCCAATGGATTTGATGTAGATCAGTGCACTTTCATAAAATTGAAGTGATTCATCTAGCCTTCCTGTTTCAGAATACATTTCTGCGAGATCGTATTCTGCAAACAACCTCATGATCGGATAAACGCCCGTTTTAATAAGATGACGATAACCTTCAAGACAATTTTTAACTGCCAGCTCAATATCGCCCAATGTCCGGTAAACGCTGCCCTGAATAATTTTGGAGATCTGAATGCCATCCTCATCCTTCATTTCTGCAAACAATTTCTGTGCATCTGCCCCATCTTTGAGCGAGGCCTCATATTTACCATTGTGATATTCACCTATAGCAACAGTAAATAGAGATAGTGCAAAGTTTTTTGGCTGTTGCAGCTGCAGTGGTTGGAGCCATTGATAGAGTTCTTCCGAAATTGCCAATATTTCAGCGGAGGGGATCAATACACCACTTTGCCATATCTCGGTAAAAAAATGATCAATGCCTATTCCTTTTTTTTTGATAACCTCATGTAGGAGCTTCTTCAGATTTTCAGATTGTGGGTGCATATACCTTGCATTAAGTAAACAAATATAATAGTTGAAGAGGGTAGAGGTGGTTATTACCCATATGATATTTCACTTTTCATAACTCCGGTCGCGGATTTGAAAAGCGAGGAGCCAGCAGAGGTGAAACTCATCCGTAATTTCTGGATGATTAAAATAAGTCGCCCAAAATTTTACTGAAAATCAGCATGTTGTAACTATGATCCGCTTTTTTTATTGTAAAAACCTTGCATACTCAAAAGGCCGAACATATCTTTGCTGCCCCTTAACTAAAAAGTACAAATTCAAAAAAATAATGGATACGTTAAGTTTCAAAACCAGATCGGCAAATAAGGCAACAGTTACTCATGACTGGTGGCTGGTAGATGCAGAAGATCAAACCCTCGGTCGCATCAGCGCAAAGATCGCAGCGATATTGAGAGGAAAAAACAAACCCTATTTTACTCCTCATACTGATTGTGGCGACTATGTGATCATCATCAACGCTGAAAAGGTAAAACTAACGGGTAAAAAAATGCTGGAAAAAGAAATCGACTGGTATACAGGATATCCTGGTGGCCGTAAAGTTGCCAATCCTAAGACCGTTCTCGCCAGAACCCCTGAAAAATTGCTGGAGCGTTCGATAAAAGGAATGTTGCCGCATAACAAACTGGGCAGCGCAATGTATAAAAAACTATTTGTGTATGCCGGAACAGAACATCCGCATGCTGCACAAAAACCTAAAACTCTAAAATTTTAATGCATGGAATTAATTAATGCAGTAGGCAGAAGAAAAAATGCTGTTGCCCGCGTTTTTCTTAAAAAAGGTAAAGGCAAGATCACCGTTAACGGAAAAGATTACAAAGATTATTTCGCAGCAAAACATTTATTGCACAACATTACTGATCCGCTGGAAGCTGTGGAGATGGCAAATGATTTTGATATTGTTGTAAATGCATCAGGTGGCGGAATAAAAGGACAGGCAGAAGCAGTGAAAATGGGAATAGCCCGTGCTCTTGTAAAATTAAATGAAGAATTAAAACCGACTCTCCGCTCAAAAGGATATCTCACCCGCGACAGCAGGATGGTTGAGCGTAAAAAATTCGGTCTTCACAAAGCACGTCGTGCAACACAATTCTCAAAACGTTAATCGAAAAAGCGAAAACAAATGGAAAAATTATCATACAACGATTTATTGGAAGCAGGGGTGCATTTTGGTCATTTGCGTAAAAAATGGAATCCTAAAATGCTCCCTTATATTTTCATGGAGAAAAAAGGAATTCATATCATCGACCTTTATAAAACCATTGAAAAATTAGAAGAGTCGGCAGCAGCATTGAGGAATATAGCACGCAGCGGGAAAAAGATCATGTTTGTTGCCACTAAGAAGCAGGCAAAAGAAACCATGGAAGAACAGGCACGCCGTGTAGGAATGCCATTCGCAACTGAAAGATGGTTAGGTGGAATGCTTACCAACTTTTCTACGATCAGAAAAAGCATTAAAAAATTACAGACGATAGAAAGAATGCTTTCCGATGGTTCTGCAGAGAACATGACAAAAAAAGAACGCCTTGTTTTAAGTCGCGAACGCGATAAACTGGAAAAAGTAATTGGAGGTGTTGTTCAACTGAACCGTTTGCCGGCAGCTTTGTTAGTAGTTGATATCGGGCATGAGCATATTGCAATTGCAGAAGCACATAGGTTGAATATTACCACTTTCGGAATGGTGGATACCAACTGCGA
>JBIOHA010000190.1:0-5791 GCA_044448625.1 Chitinophagales bacterium
ATATTAGGTACGATAGTCATTAATTATTTAGCATATTTATCAATAATGATTAAATGAATTAAATCCTAACCAAAATGATTTATTCAAATCTTTGATCAGGATGAATCGGCATCTTCCTCTGTGGATGTTCCTTTACCTTTATGAACGGATTGTGCTTCAATTACAACAACAGCATAATAATATGTTGAAGGATCATAGGCAGATAAATCATAATTTCTTTCGACCTCGGTATCAGATCCGGAGATCACATCATATACAAGTATTACTCTGTGATGTACAGCATCGGTAGTGATTGTCGGATTTGCAGAAATTGAATTAGAACTACCTGGTAAGTCAAGCCAAAAAAATATTTCAGTATCCGATCCTGAGATTAGTTTTAAATAAACAAATGGTTTTAACGGATCAGCGATAAAATCATTTTCATTTAATCTAACAGTGACAGTACCTTTAACTACACTACCGTCCATAACCCGCAGAAGTATTTTAGATTGAGGTGCATTGTTTGGAATAGTATACGAATCAGTCTGAACGCCTCCTGAACCTGATGTAATGTTGCAGTCAACAACAATCAGGTCATTATCTGATGTGTTTGCTGTAACAGAATCTATGTCATAATTTGAGGAACCTGAACAATTTAACCTAAAGTCGAGTGTTTTTGGATTTGAACTTTCGTTCAGAAAAGCATATGGTTTCAATGGTTGCATAGTAGAATTTGTTTATGGTTATAATATTAAAAAATTTATTATTAATTTAAAAAACATTCTTCAGATAATTTCCAATATATCATTCATTTTCCTTTCAACACTTTCGACACCGCCTCACTCATCGAATTCACATGTAATTTTTTATAAATGTTTTTGATATGCGAATTCACCGTTGAATAACTGATAAATAATTTATCTGCAATGGCTTTGTACGAGTCGCCTTCCACAAGCCATTTCAATACTTCTTTTTCGCGATCGCTGAGATCGTATGGGTCCTCTTCTTTTTTGGCTGGATTTTTTTGCTGCACGATAGTAAGCACTTTTCTTGCAATGGCCGGGCTCATAGGTGAACCACCTTCGTGTACTTCTTTTACAAATTCAAGCAGCGTAACCAGTGAAGTTGATTTTAAAACATATCCATTTGCTCCGGCACAAATGGCATCAAATATTTTTTCATCATCATCAAAAACGGTCATCATTAAAACCTGGACATCTTTATTTGTAGTGCGGATCAATTTAACGGCTTCAATGCCGTTCATTCCCGGCATATCAATATCCATTAAAATAACATCAGGCTTTGTGGCTTCAATGGCAATTTCTACGTTCGAACAATCGGCAAATGCGCCAGCCAAAACATATCCTCTTGTTTTGGAAAAAGTCATCGACAGCGAGTCGCGTAACCGTTCATTATCATCGAATAAAGTTACCCGAATGTCCATAGTGTGGTAAAAATAGGGAGTATGAAGGTATTAAATTCTCACTAATCTTAGTGATTTTACTTCAAATTTGAATTTGAGACTCGAAAAATATACCTGAGTGGTTGAGGAATTCTGCTTTACCTCGAATAATTCGGCGCCTCTTTGGTTATCACCACATCGTGCGGATGAGATTCCCGCATCCCGGAGGAAGTTATTTTTACGAATTGTGCATTTTTTAAAGCTGCTATATCTTTTGCGCCGGCATATCCCATCCCGGCTCTTAAGCCGCCAACATACTGCACCATCACTTCTTCAACAGTTCCTTTAAAAGGCACGCGACCAACAATACCTTCCGGCACCAGTTTTTTCAGATCATCCTCCACATCCTGAAAATAGCGGTCCTTACTTCCCATTTCCATTGCTTCCAAACTACCCATGCCGCGGTAAGATTTAAATTTCCGGCCTTCGTAAATGATGGTCTCCCCCGGACTTTCTTCTGTTCCCGCCAGCAAACTTCCCATCATGATCGTGTCGGCACCGGCAACTATAGCCTTCACTATATCACCGGTATATCGTATCCCCCCATCACCAATAACTGGGATTCCGCTGCCTTTAACAGCTGCGGCAGCATCATTTATAGCGCTGATCTGGGCAACGCCAACACCGGCTACCACCCTGGTTGTGCAAATACTTCCCGGCCCGACACCCACTTTTATTCCGTCAACACCCGCATCGGCAAGCGCTTTTGCACCGGCACCGGTGGCAACATTCCCCGCCACAATTTCAAGCTCAGGATATTCTGACTTCACCAGCTTCACCATCTCGATAACCCCTTTAGAATGACCATGTGCAGTGTCAATGATCACCAGGTCGACACCCACATTTTTAAGCGCCTCGATCCTGTCGAGCGTGTCGATAGTTACTCCTACTGCAGCGCCAACCAGCAACCTGCCAAATTTATCTTTACATGCCCTCGGATGGCTCTGCAACTTCATAATATCCTTATAGGTGATCAATCCCTTCAAAATACCGTGATCATCAACCACCGGTAATTTTTCGATCCTGTAATTTTTGAGTATTTGTTCAGCTTGTTGGAGTGTTGTTCCTTCTGGTGCGGTGATAAGATTCACGCTTGTCATTACTTCCGTGACGGGGCGGTTCATATCGATCTCAAAACGAAGGTCCCTGTTGGTGAGAATACCGGTGAGCTTCATATTCTCGTCAACAACCGGAATTCCACCGATCTTAAATTCTCTCATCATTTTCAACGCATCTTTAATAATAGCATCCTTGGAAAGTGTAACCGGATCGAGAATCAGGCCGCTATCGCTTCTCTTTACCCTACGCACATGTTCTGCCTGTCTTTCGATGCTCATATTTTTATGGATGACACCAATTCCACCTTCACGGGCCATGGCAATAGCCATTTGATATTCAGAAACAGTATCCATAGCTGCGGATATGATCGGAACATTAATTCGAATATTTCTGGTAAGCTGTGTGGAGATGTCAACGTCGCGTGGCAATACTTCCGAATATGCTGGAACAACTAAAAGATCGTCGAAAGTGAGGCTTTCGCCCAGGAATTTGTTTGAGAGATTTTCCATGTGCAAAGATAGGGTGTTGATTAGCAAATTAGCAAATTAGCAGTTTGGCGGAAGTTGATTTAATACCGAAAAGTGATCACTTCTCAAAACGATACTTCTTATAATCATCTATCAAATGGAGATTACCAGTTAAGGTATTTTCTGCTACTTCGAATTTTGCATGGTCAAAATGAACGAGGGGCAGATGATGATTAGGAGCGAGTTCAAGATAATTTGAGGTGCTGTTTAATGGAATCAGTGTAGCCGGGTTATCAAAATAAAAAATACATGTCACAACAATTTCAGAGGCAGTGGTGGAATTAAAATTGAAAATCCCATTCTCATCAGCAACTACTTCTTCTTTGGTTCCATTACCAGTTATCGCAATCGTGGTGTTTCGCTGTAGCATTTGATTGTAATTGGGAATAAAAATTTTGATCCCTGGAGATGATCTTTTTTCTTCTAAAATAATTGAAAAGGGGATAAGCCCTTCGTAATTGGTATTTAATTCAATTTCATTTTCCGAGAGCAATTTCCATGTTCCATAACCGTGACGGTCGAGTGCACCATAGGAATAAAAAAATTCAAAGGATCCATCCTCGTTTAATTTAATACCACAACCGGTTTCCATTACACCTGTTAAATAATATTCCCCACTCTGGCCAGTCACTTTTTGAAATTTATATTTTCAACCAAATTAGCCTTTCATTTTATTTTAATGGCTGTTCGTCAGTTCGCTTTGTTTTCCGGGGAGCAAAATATTTTATCTCACCACAGTTACATTTCCTTTTTTGGTTATGAGTTGACCGTTTGTTGCAGTAAAAGAAATAATATATCCATAAGTGCCCATCTCCACAATTTTATCATTGAACCGTCCATCCCAACCTGCATTAATATCTTCCGTTTCAAAAATAACAGCGCTGTACCGATTAAAAATTTTCATACTGTAACCGGCTTCCGTTCCATAAATAATTACGGGCTTAAAAATATTATTAATTCCATCCGGAACGATGGCATTTGGTACATAGATTCGCGGCCCCTGGTCGAGGCAGAGCACATTTGAAAAAGACGATAATTGTTCGTTTACACCATTTTCAGGAGCTGTTAATTGATAAACCGCTTCAATTTTATAACAGAAGTGATCGATAAGGTTTATAAATAATGAAACATCATCAATATGATCAAATGTTGCGGCACCCGTTGTTGCGATAAGATTAAATCCCAATCCATCATCGCGGTAAATATTGTATTCCATAACGGTTCCGTTGGTAATTTCAAATGCATTCCAATTAAGCGAATTTGAAAAATTGGCGTTGTCGTTTCCCTTCAATAAAATTGTTCTCACAACACCGGATGTGGCTTCGGCATCGCAACTATCTGTAGTAATTATTTTATAGTAATAACTCTGCCCTGCTGTCGATACTGAATTATCGGTATAACTGTCAATTGGCGGCAAAGGAAAAATGGCTCCGGTTGTAATTAAGTTGGTATAATTAATATTATCAATACTTCTTTGCACGGATAATTTTTCAAGATCGGCATTTGTATCAGGGTACCATTCCACTACAATTTGTGTTGAAGAATTTACTGTTGCATTTCTCATAACAACATAGTCGGCGGGTTGAACAATATTTATCAGCGTGCAAAATTCATTTGAAACAGATAAAGCAGTTCCATCGCCGCTGAGTGCATGAATGGTAACGCAAATGTTATCACCGTCGTTAAGTCCTGTGAGCGTGTACGATGTTGTTCCGCTCACAAGCGTTGCCACCTGTGTTGCACCTGTTGCATTTACATCAACCCAAACCTGGTAATTATTTACACCTGTTGGCCAGGTATCATATAAATTCCATGAAAGTGATAATTCATCTGTGCAATTAATTTGTTGTGCAGTTAAATAAATTGTATGATGCGATTCGGTATTGAACGGACCTAAATTATTGCAGGAATCTCTGGCAGCAATTGTATATGTTTCCACTTTTGTTGTTGGAAGACCGGTTAGATCTGTATATGTATTTGTAAATCTTCCATACACAGTTGCAATTGGATTAAAACCGCCGTTATCACGATAAATAATATATGAATTTGTTTCGGGAGAAGGAGAGGGAAACCATGTGATTACCGATTGACCTCCGGTAACTGTTACTGCATCAATTTGTGGTGCAACAGGATCGAGATTGTCGAGGGTGTCGGAAGTGGTCATTGTAAAACCTGGACAAATATATTCTGCAACAATGTAGTAATACCATGTTGTAAGGGTTCCATTTGCGCCGATATGAGTGAAAGTAGTCGTTCCAATTCCTGGGATTGAGGGAAAAAAAGAATAGGGTCCAGCTAAAAAATTACTATAATAAATAGTGTATTGAACAAATGGACCGCAAGCCTCAGGAGATGCTCCCCAGGTTAAGAGCACATCACCGCTCACCAAAGTCTGACAGCAAATTAAATCAGCAGGGATGGTAGATTGAGTTTGCGCCTTTTGCAACATCAATCCAAAACAGAGGAGAAGACAATATTTCAGAAAATATTTCACTGACGTTCAGGTAATAAAATTAACGGTTTTTTATTGAAATAATTGTTTGGGATGGCCACAAAGGCATGAAGGCACAAAAAATATATACATGTATTAAACCTTATTGCCGCAAATTACTTCCTTCAAATTCTCTTTAATGAAATACGTATTAGCAAGCTCCATTAATCGTTCGGGGGTAATATTTTTAATTGCATTTACCAGGCTGTCGAAATATGCAATATCAAGACCGCTCATCACCATGTTCCTGATAACATTTATCCTGTTAAAGGG